>DASQJS010000001.1:0-10325 GCA_035630995.1 Steroidobacteraceae bacterium
TCCCAGCACCAGATCGAGACCCTGCCGCAGATCACCCGCAACTTCCTGGAGTTCGCCGACACCATTCCGGGCGTCGTATTCGAAGTCGGCGCAAATGGGCAAACCAGGATCAGTAGCGGGGCGCAGAACAGGAACGGCGTGAACCTCTATATCGACGGCGTAGGTCAAAAGGGTTACGTGCGTTCGGGCCTCACTGGCCAGGCCAGCGACACGCAGGGCAACCCGTTCCCGCAGCTCGCCATCGGTGAATACAAGGTCATCACGTCGAACTACAAGGCGGAATACGACCAGATCACGAGTGCGGCGATCACCGCGCTCTCGCGCTCGGGCACCAATGAATTCGACGGCGAAGCGTTCGGCACGTATTCCGCGGACAACTTTCGCGCGAAGACGCCGGCCGAGCTCGACTCAGGGCGCAAGGCCGAGTCGGAGAGCAAGGAATACGGCTTTGCATTCGGTGGACCCATAATTCAGGACCACCTGCATTTCTTCGTGACCTACGAAGGCAAACGCTTCGTGACTCCGGTGAGCGTGCTGACGGCATTCGCACCGGCCGACGTGGCCTCACAGCTGCCCGCCGATGCGCTCGCGCAACTCGGACCCACGTCTGTCGACTTCGAGGAAGACCTGATCTTCGCGAAACTTGACTGGGCACTCTCCGAACGCGACAGCATGCAGCTCTCGGCAAAAATCCGTGATGAGGTCAGCTCCGGCGATCGCACTGGCCTGGGCCGCGCACGCAGCGCAACCGTGAACACGAACAATGACGACAAACGATTCGAGTTGTCGTGGAAGCACAGCGCCGACCGTTGGCTCAATGAATTGCAGTTCACTTACGAGGACGCGTTCTACGTTCCCCTGCCTATCAACACCGACGTCAACGGTGCGGCGTACACCTGGTTCGACGGGCAGGACCGGACCGTCCTGGAGGCGGACGGCCCCGACCCTCGTGCGGGCCAGAACAAGGGTCAGAAGGGCTGGGCCATCGGCAATTTCATCACTTTTTCCGACCTCTCATGGGGCGCTGGCGTCCACACCATCAAGGCTGGCGCGAAGTACAAGGACGTGGACCTGACTGCCGCGGACTCCATTCCCGGCAACCCCGTGTTCTATTACGACGTGACGGCGGCAGGCACGGCGGCCATTCCGTGGAAGAGCGTGTTTGCATTGCCACTCGCGGGTTTCGACTCGGTAGTGACCACCAATGACAAGCAGTTAGGCCTGTTCATCCAGGACGACTGGACCGTCAACGATCACCTCACGCTCAACCTCGGCATCCGATGGGACCTCGAGAAGAACGAGTCGTACCTCGACTTCGTGACACCGCAGTTCCTGTTGGATGCGCTCAATACCGAAGTGTCGCCGGGAGTCACATACGGTCAGTCGCTGGGCCTGTCCGCCGATCCGAATGTGGCAATCGACATCAATGACTACATCAGCACGGGCAACAACCGCAAGGCGCAGGATGACTCTTTCCAGCCACGTTTAGGTTTCTCCTATGACCTGGCCGGCGACCAGGCGCACGTTATTTTCGGCGGCGCGGGACGCTCCTATGACCGCACGCTGTACGACTACCTGCAGCTCGAACAGACCAAATTCGCGCTCGCGAGCGCGGAAGTCCGCTTCAACACCACGGATCATCCCTGCACCCTGAACGGCTCGACCTGCGTGACCTGGGATCCGGTGTACGCCAGCGACCCCGGCGCGCTGCTGTCGCTGCTCAACGGCATGGCGGGCGAAGTCAACCTCATCAACAACGATCTGGAGATCCCCTACTCCGACCAGTTCAGCCTCGGCATGCGCAACCGCGTCGGGGACTGGAACACGAGCGTGTCGGTAACACACGTCCTCAGCAAGGAGGGGTTCGTATTCACGATGGGCAATCGCTATCCGAACGGTGACTTCTGGCAGAACCGCTCGCAGCCCTGGGGCAACGCGCCGCCCGGGCTCGCCGGCGTATTGCTGGTGGGCGACACCGGCATCGAAACCGACAGCACGCAGGTCCTGTTGTCAGCGGAAAAACCATTTACGCTGGAGTCGCGTTGGGGAGCGACGTTCGCCTACACGTTCACGGATGCGGAGCACAATCGCGACATCAACGAGCACTATCTATTCGATGAGTCGTCGATCGACATCTTTCCGTTCATCACGTCCAACGCCGCGGCCGAACATCGCGTGGTCGCCACGGGTTCATTCGCGGCGCCGTGGGGACTCCTGCTCGCGGGCAAGCTGACCTGGTCCACGCCCATTCCGCGCAACGTGATCTCCTGTTATGCGGGCACGGCCACTTTCCCGACCGGCGCACCGTGCAACCCGTTCGCCGTCGACGTGGACGGAACCACGGGCTATCAGGCGATCGACCTGCAGATCACCAAGAACTTCGAGCTCGGCGATATGGGCTCGATGTACCTGCGAATCGACGCGCTCAACGTGACCAACGAGCACAACGAGGTCGACTACATCGATACCGTCGGCACCGACGGGATCATCCTCGGCAGCAGATACGCGCCGTTCGGCAACATCACCGGCGTGCCGCGGACGATACGCATGTCCTTTGGCGTGAAGTTCTGATGCCAGGAAAGCTTTGCTGTTAGACCCCCCGAACGGTGCCACAATCGGCGCGATGACCGACGACCGACTGAAAAGCATCGTCATCGTGGGAGGTGGCACCGCCGGGTGGATGGCGGCGGCGGGGCTCGCGCACGTGCTCAAAGGAAGCGGCTGCGCGATCACACTCGTGGAATCCGACGACATCGGCACGGTGGGTGTGGGCGAAGCCACCGTGCCGCATCTGCGCGCCTTCAACGACTCGCTGCAGATCGATGAAGTCGAATTCGTACGCGCGGTGCGCGGCACGTTCAAGCTCGGCATCCAGTTCGTGGATTGGGGACGCATCGGCGACTCCTACATCCACGGCTTTGGCACCATAGGGCATGACTTTCGTGCGCTGCCCTTTTTCCAGTACTGGCTGAAGCTCCACCTTCAGGGCAAGGCGCACGCCCTTGACGACTATTCAATCAATACCGCCGCGGCACCGCACGGTAAGTTCCTGTCCGGCGCCACCGATGTACCGGCAAACTCACCACTGTCGCGCGTGGCGTATGCCTATCACTTCGATGCCGGCCTGTACGCGGCATTCCTGCGCCGCTACGCCGAGGCGCGCGGCGTGCGGCGCACAGAAGGCGAAGTCGTCGACGTGCAGCTGCGCGCCGCCGACGGTTTCATCGAATCCGTCACGCTGAAGAGCGGCGCTCGCATTGCGGGCGAACTGTTCATCGACTGCTCGGGGTTCCGCGGTCTCCTGATCGAACAGGCGCTGAAGACCGGCTACGAACAATGGACGCGCTGGCTGCCCTGCGATCGCGCGGTGGCCGTGCCCTGCGAGAAGACCGGGCCCGCGACACCGTACACGCGCTCGACGGCGCGCGCTGCCGGCTGGCAGTGGCGCATCCCCTTGCAGCACCGTACGGGCAATGGCTACGTGTATTCGAGCGCGCACACCAGCGATGGTGATGCAGCCGCCGCATTGTTGACCAACCTCGACGGCCGCGCGCTCGCCGATCCGCGCGTCCTCAAGTTCGTGACCGGCCGCAGGAGGAAGATGTGGTCGCGCAACTGCGTCGCACTCGGACTCGCGAGCGGCTTCCTCGAACCGCTGGAGTCCACCAGCATCTATCTCATTCAGTCGGGAATCGCACGCCTGATCCAGATGCTGCCCGACCGGCACATGAATCCAGTTCTGCAGGACCGCTACAACGCCGAGGCGGCGTTCGAGATGGAACGCATCCGTGATTTCCTGATCCTGCACTACTTCGCGACCGAGAGGCGCGACACCGAGTTCTGGAAATATTGCGGCACCATGTCGCTGCCAGAGTCTCTCGAGCACGTGATCCGCCTGTTTCGCGACAGCGGACGCTTCTATCGCAACAGCGACGAGATGTTTGCGCTCACGAGCTGGGTGCAGGTCATGGTGGGCCAGCACATCGTGCCGCGCGCCTATCATCCGCTGGTCGACCTCGTCGCCGAACCCGAACTATTGAAGCTCGACGAGAGCGTGCGCGGCGTGATCGCGAGCTGCGTCGCCGCCATGCCGGCGCACGAGCAATTCATCGAGCGTTGCTGCAAGGCGCCGGCGGCCGCATGATGCGAGGACTCGTGCGCACTCGCCTCACAAGCTTCATCCTTCTGCTGGCCGGCGCGCTGCTGGTGCCAGCCTGCAATACGCCGGCGCCCAAACCCCGCCCGGCACCGGCGCTCAAAGCGCCTGCCGTTCCGCTGAAGACGCTGGACCCGCTGTTCGACGACGTCGAGAAGCGCACCTTCAACTTCTTCTGGGAAACCACCGAAGGAGCCACGGGCCTCGTGCCCGATCGCTGGCCGGCCGCACCGTTCGCGAGCATCGCCGCCGTGGGCTTCGCGCTGAATGCCTATGCCGTGGGCGTCGAGCGCGGCTACGTCACGCGCGCCCAGGCACGCGCGCGCGTGCTGACGACCCTGCGATTCCTGCACGCGGCGCCGCAGGGTGCCGACCCTGCCAACAATGCCGGCTACCAGGGTTTTTTCTATCACTTCCTCAATTTCGGCAGCGGCAAGCGCTATGGCAATTCCGAACTATCCACTGTCGACACCGCACTGCTCATGGCCGGCGTGTTGTTCGTCGGCGGCTATTTCGACCAGGACAACGCCGACGAAGCGCAGATCCGCAAGCTCGCCGACGAGCTCTACCGGCGCGTGAACTGGCCCTGGTCGATCGAACACCAGCCCGACATCCGCATGGCCTGGAGTCCCGAGGGGCAATTTCAGACACACGACTGGCGCGGCTACAACGAAGCCATGCTGGTGTACATCCTGGCGCTTGGTTCGCCGACGTTTCCCGCCGCCCGCCAGACCTGGGTGGCGTGGACGTCCGACTACTATCGAAGCTGGGGCACGCTCGAAGGGCAAACGCACCTGACGTTCGGACCGATGTTCGGCCATCAATTCAGCGCGATCTGGATCGACTTCCGCGGCATCAAGGACGAATTCATGTGGCCGCTGGGTCTCGACTATTTCGAGAACAGCCGGCGCGCGGTGCTCTCACAACGCGCGTACGCCATCCGCAATCCACTCGACTGGCGGGGTTATGGCCCTAACATCTGGGGCCTCACTGCCTCCGATGGCCCCGGGGATTTCGAGTTGTCCTACCTCGGCACCACGCGCAGGTTCCGCGGCTATTCCGCACGAGGCGTGGGACTGGCGGGCAGGCCCGAGGAAATCTTCGACGACGGCACGATCGCACCCACGGCCGTCATCGGCTCGTTGCCGTTCGCGCCCGAAATCGTCGTTCCGGCGACGCACGAGATGCAGAAGCGTTACGGCCAGTACATCTACGGCAAGTATGGATTCATCGACGCGTTCAACCCGAGCTTCGACTTCGACGTCGCGCTCAAGCGCGGCCGGCGCGTGCGCGGGGTCGGCTGGGTGGCCAGCGATTACCTGGGCATCGACCAGGGCGCCATCGTTTCGATGATCGAGAATCACCGCAGCGAACTCATGTGGACCGTGATGAAGCGCAATCGCTACCTGCGCCGCGGCCTCACGCTGGCGGGGTTCGAAGGCGGCTGGCTCGATGAACCCGTCGCCGAAACCGATCTCAGCCCCCGGCTCTGATCCTCCAGCCGGCCTTGCGCGCCAGCTTGGGCACGCGCTCGGCAACGGAATCGAGCGTATCCACGAAGCTCGTGTGCCACGCCGTGATCGAATTCTTCCGGAGCAAATCGACCATCGCCTGGTGGCGTTCGCGCCTTTCGGCAAGCGGCATGTTGAAGGCCTGCTGGATGGCATGCGCCATGCCGCGCGAGTCGTAGGGATTCACCATGACCGCGGTGGTCAGCTCGCGTGCAGCACCGGCCATGGTCGACAGGATGAGTACGCCCGGATCGGCCGGATCCTGCGCGGCCACGAATTCCTTCGCCACCAGGTTCATGCCATCGCGCACCGGCGTGACGATGCCGATGAGCGCCGAACGCATGAACCCCATGAGCACGTCGTGTGGAAAATTGCGATTGAGATACCGGATGGGGGTCCAGTCGGTGTCGGCGAAGCGTCCATTGGTACGGCCCGTTGTCTGTTCGAGATCGCGGCGGATCTCGGCATAGGCGCGTACGTCGCTGCGTGACAGGGGTGCGATCTGCAGGAAGGTCACGCGGTTCTGATTCTCGGGATGTGTCTCGAGGAAGCGCTCGTAGGCCTTGAACCTTTCGACCAGGCCCTTGCTGTAGTCGAGCCGGTCGACGCCGATCATGAGGCGACGCCCTAACAACCCGGCGATCATGCGTTTGCAGGCATCGGTCGACTGGGATTCCACCGCCTCGCGCTGGATCACGTCCACGTCGACGCCGATCGGGAACACGCCGGTCACGACACGCCTGTCCCCCAAGGTCACGGTGTCGTTGGAGGTCAAGACCTGTTCGCCCCACACCGAAGCCACCGCCGAGCGGAACGCATCGCGATCGGGCTCCGTCTGAAACCCGAGCACGTCGTACGCCATCATGGCCTGCAGCAGTTCGCCGTACACCGGCAACACGCGCAGGACCTCGAAGTGCGGAAACGGAATGTGCAGGAACAGCCCCATGGGCTGGGTCGCACCGGCTTCACGCAGCTTCTGCGCCAGCGGGAACAGGTGATAGTCGTGCACCCAGATCAGGTCGTCGGGCTCGAGCAGCGGTGCCAGCTGGCGCGCATAACGCTGGTTCATGCGCTGATAGGCCTCGTATTGGACGTCGCTGTAACGGAACCCGTCGACGAAATAGTGAAAGAGCGGCCACAACGTGCCATTGCAGAAGCCGAGATAGAAATCCTTGTACTCGGCCTGGTCGAAATCGATCGACGCATAAGTGACGCCGTCCTTGCGCACCATCGCCGGCTCGTCGGAGGGCGTCTCGACGGTCTCGCCATCCCAGCCAAACCACAGGCCGCGCCGCGCCTGCATGGCGGCTAACAACCCCACCGCGAGCCCGCCAGGCGCGGCGCCTCGCTTCGGGACGGATATCCGATTGGAAACTGCGACCAGACGGCTCATACGATCTCCTCCCAGCTGCGCGATAGTCGCAACGCACTGCCGATAACCCCGACCATGCTGTAGGTCTGCGGAAAATTCCCCCATAGTTCACCGGTAGCCGGCGAGATGTCCTCGGAGAGCAAGCCCAGCGGATTTCGCCGTTCGAGCAGACGTGAAAACCGCTCGCGCGCCTCATCCACACGGCCCGCGGCCGCGAGCGCGTTCACGTACCAGAATGCGCAGATGGTGAAGGCGTTCTCCGGCATGCCGAAATCGTCCGCATGTTTGTAGCGGAACAGCAGGTCGCCCGTGCGCAACTCTTCGCCGATACGCTCCAGCGTCTTGAGAAAACGCGGATCGGTCGCCGGGAGCAACCCCAGCTCGGGCAGCAACAGTGACGTCGCATCGAGATCGCGATTGCCGAAAGCCGAAGTGAAGCACTGCCGCTCTTCGCTCCAGGCGCCTTTCAGGATTTCCTGCCTCATGCGGTCGGCGTGTGCGCCCCACTCGCGCGCCGCGACGTGGTCACCCACGCGCCGCGCGATGCGGCCGAGCCGATCGCAACCCGCCCAGGAGATCGCAGCCGAAAATGTGTGGCGTTGCAGTCGACCACGGAACTCCCATGGACCCGCGTCCGGTTCCTCGAACGTCGCGACCGCGCGCCGGCCCAGCCGGTAGAGCCGCTCGAGCAGCACCTGGTCGCCCGTGCGCACCAGCCGGTGATCGAAAAACAGCTGCGTGGCGGCCAGGATCACCGAGCCGTACACGTCGTGTTGAACCTGCTCGGCGGCGAGATTGCCGAAGCGCACCGGGCCCATGCCGCGATAACCCGAAAGTGTCGTGGCAATTTTCTCCACCGCACGTGGATCACCGGTGATGCCGTACAGCGGTTGCAGCGTGTCGGCCGTCGACGAAGCGATGATGTGGTCGATGTAGTGCAGATAGGCTTCCATGGTGCGCGTCGCGCCGAGGCGGTTGAGCGTCTGCACCACGAAATAGCTGTCGCGCAGCCAGCAGTAGCGATAGTCCCAATTGCGCGTGCTGTTCGGCGCCTCGGGAATGGAAGTGGTCAACGCCGCCAGCACCGCGCCGGTGTCTTCATAGGTGCACAGCTTCAGCGTGATCGCCGAGCGGATCACCGCTTCCTGCCAGTCCGCCGGCACGGCGAGCGTGCGCACCCACTCCTGCCAGTACGAAAGCGTGGCGCCAACGAACTCACGGGCCAGGGCCGCAGGGGATTCCTGCAGGGTCTCGTCCGGGCCGATGATGAAATGCAATGCCTGTTCGAGCACCACCGGGCGGTTCTCGAGCAGAGCGGCCAGTGATGCGTCGGTGGTTACGCGATAGTGCAGGCCGTCAGCCGCGAAACGGATGTGATGACTGCCGGTGATGCCGGGCTCACAACGTTCGCCGAAACCCGCGGAAGGACGCAGCCGCAGCCGCAGAGTCGGCCGGCCGGCGAGCGGCTCCACGCTGCGCACGAACATCATCGGCCTGAACACGCGGCCACGGCTGCGAAACCTCGGAGCGAAATCGCGCACGACCAGGACGCCACCGTGAGCATCGAACATCTTCGTTTCGATGATGGCGGAGTTGCGCATGTAGCTCTGCTCGGTGCGCGTGAGATCGATCATGTCGATCGCGAACACACCGGTCTGGGAGTCACCGCCCTCCTTCTGCAACAGTGCCGAAAACACCGGATCGCCATCGGGCCGCGGCAGGCAGGCCCACACCATGCGTGCCTGTTCGTCGATGAGCGCCGCCACCTGGCAATTGCCGATGACGCCGTAGTTCACGGGCTCACCGCGGACGCGAGCTGCCCCAACCACTGTCGCACGGCGGCCGGCCCCGGTAGCCACCATTCGGCCTTGACGCGTGGTCCGACCGCGACGGCCAGGCCATCGAAGCGGCGCACGGCGGCGAAGCCGCCATAGTCGGTCTGGTCGTCGCCAACGAAAATGGGCTGGCGGCCACGAAACGGCGCCTCTTCCATGAACGCGGTCACCGCGCTGTCCTTGGTGTGCGCGGCCGGCTTCACTTCGATGACGGCATGTCCATCCAGCAAGGCGAATGCCGGCACCAGCGGCGCAGCCAGCAGCGACACCTCCGCTCGCAATTCGTGTTCGAGTTCGCGCGCCTTCAGGAAATGCAGCGCCAGCCCCGCGCCCTTGTCTTCGAGCAGGATGCCCGGGTGGCGCGCAGCCAGGCGCTGCAGCCCGGCGCGCACTCCAGACAATTGTTCGAGCGCCACGGGCGCCACGTGCAACTCGCCATTTGCATCGCGGCGCTCGCAGCCGTGCATGCCGGCCACGAGCAAAGTCGGGTCGTTGAACAGCCGGTCGAGATCAGCAATGGTCCGGCCGCTCACCAGCGCCACGGCGCCATTGGCTGCCGAGCGCAGCCGCGCAAGCAGCTCTCCGAGCTCCGGATCCACGAACACCGCTCCCGGGTGATCCGCGAGCTCGAGCAGGGTTCCATCCACGTCGAGAAACAGACACCAGGCAGTCGTGGGCAGCGGTACCGCATGTTCGGTGCCCGCTTCGCGCGTCGCGAGTTGCATCATCCGCGCAGTATATGAATGCCGGCGGGCAATGGCCCGCGGAATTCCGGTAGCTAGGCGTGAGAGTTTTTTCGCAAGCGGCGCGCAGCGGCGATTGCCGTCGGACCCGTCCTACTTCGGCCCGCTCAGTCGAATGGATGCCGCAGCACGATGGTCTGATCGCGATCCGGGCCCGTCGAAATGATGTCGATGGGCACGCCGGCGAGTTCCTGGAGCCGCGCGAGGTAGTTGCGTGCATTCAGGGGCAAGGCATCGTACGACGTGACGCCGATGGTGGATTCCTTCCAGCCCGGCATCTCTTCATACACCGGCTCCACGTCCGCGAACGCATCGGCGTACATGGGCGGCTCCATGCTGATCTTGCCTTCGCCCGCATCTTTCGAAAGGCGATAACCGGTGCAGATCTGCAGCGAGTCGAGTCCGTCGAGCACGTCGAGCTTGGTCAGGCACAGGCCTGACACGCTCGAATGGATGATGGAGCGGCGCAACGCCACCGCATCGAACCAGCCGCAGCGGCGCTTGCGCCCCGTGACCGCGCCGAACTCATGCCCGACCCGCGAGAGGTGCTCGCCGTATTCGTCGAACAACTCGGTGGGGAACGGGCCCGCGCCCACGCGCGTGGTGTAGGCCTTCACGATGCCAAGCACGTAGTCGAACGAGCGCGGACCGATGCCGGTGCCGGTTCCCGCGAACCCGCCGGTGGTATTCGACGAAGTGACGAATGGA
>DASQJS010000002.1:0-4873 GCA_035630995.1 Steroidobacteraceae bacterium
TCCGAGCGGCTGCAGAAGGTCGAGTACGACCTGGTGCTGCTCGATCTCGGCCTGCCCGACGCGCAAGGACTGCAGGCGCTGACCGCCTTGCGGGCCGTCGCGGATCTCACGCCGATCATCGTGCTGACCGGATCCGACGACTACAAGCAGGGTCTCTCCGCCGTTCGCGAAGGCGCGCAGGACTATCTCGAGAAGCGCCGCGTGAACGCCGGCATGCTCTCGCGCATCGTTTCGTATTCGGTGGAGCGCAACAATTTCCATCGTGACCTGGTGCGCGCCACGCGCCGCTACCAGGATCTTTTCAACAACGTGCCGGTGGCGCTGTTCACCGCCAACCAGGACGGCGCGCTCAAGACCGCGAACGCGGCCTGCGTGAAGCTGCTTTCCTGCAAGGGCATTCCGCTCGACAAGGTCAACTTCCTCGACCTGCTGTTCGAACCCGGCAAGCGCGCGCAATTCCTCGACCAGATCGCCAAGCAGCGCGCGGTGGAGCATTGGGAGACGACGATCCAGGACTGCAAGGGCGGCAAGCTCAACGTCCTCATCAACACGGCGCCGCTGTACGACGCGGCCCAGGCGTTCGCCGGCTGGGAAGGCTGCCTCACCGACATCTCGATGCTCAAGCAGACGCTCGAAGAACGCGATCGGCTCGAGGACAACCTGCGCCAGGCGCAGAAGCTCGAAGCCATTGGCCAGCTGGCCGCCGGCATCGCGCATGAAATCAACACGCCGACGCAGTACGTGGGCGACAACCTGCGCTTCCTCAAGGAGTCGTTCGGCGAGCTCGACACGCTGCTCGGCCAGCTGGTCGAGGTCGGCGGCGGCCCGGCGAGCAAGATCATCGGCGAAGCGGATTTCGAATATCTGAAAGAAGAGATCCCGCGCGCGCTCAACCAGTCGCTCGAAGGCGTCGACCGCGTCGCAAAGATCGTGCGCGCCATGAAGGAATTCTCGCACCCGGCACGCGAGAAGACCGCCACAGACCTCAATCGCGCGATCCAAAGCACTATTACTGTTGCCAGCAACGAGTGGAAATACGTCGCCGAGATCGAAATGGATCTCGACGCCAACCTGCCCGCGGTGCATTGCTCGCCCGCCGAGTTCAACCAGGTGGTGCTCAACATCATCGTGAACGCCGCGCATGCCATCTCCGACGTGGTCGGTGACGGCGGCAAGGGCAAGGGCAAGATCGGCGTCCGTACGCGCGCCGACGGTGATTTCGCCATCATCGAGATCAGCGATACGGGTTCCGGAATGCCGCCGCACGTGCAGCAGCGCATCTTCGATCCGTTCTTCACCACCAAGGAAGTCGGCAAGGGCACGGGCCAGGGCCTGGCCATCGCTCACAACGTGATCGTCGACAAGCACAGCGGCACGATCAAGGTAACGAGCAGCCCCGGCGCCGGCACCACGTTCACCATCCGCCTGCCCATCGGCGGAGCCAAGGCAGACATGGAGACAGCGGCTGGAGCCGCTGCGTGAACGCGATCCGCGTCATATTCGTCGACGACGAACCACGCGTGCTCGAGGGACTGAAGCGGATGCTTCGGCCCAAGCGCAACGAGTGGCAGATGACGTTCGTCGGCAGTGCGCAGGCCGCGCTCGACGCGTTGCGCGCCGAGCCTTGTGAAGTCGTGGTCACCGACATGCGCATGCCCGGCATGAACGGCGCTGAGCTCCTGGAAGTCGTTCAAAGGGAATACCCGAACACCATCCGCCTGATCCTCTCGGGACAGGCGGAAACCGAATCGGTGATGAAGGCGCTCGGCGTCTCGCACCAGTTTCTCTCGAAGCCCTGCGACGCGGACATCCTGCAGGGGACCATCAGCCGCGCCTTCGCGCTGCGCGACCTCGCCGGCAGCGATTCGGTCAAGGCGCTGGTGGCGCGCATCAACAAACTACCGGCCCTGCCGGCGACCTACCAGAAACTCATCGAGGCGCTGCGCCAGCCCAACTCGAGCCTGGAAGACGTCTCGCGCGTCATTTCGACCGACCCGTCGATGACCGCCCGCCTGCTCAAGCTGGTGAATTCGGCGTACTTCGGCCTGCAGAAGCCCGTCGCCGACGTATCACGCGCCGGCGCCCTGCTGGGCCTCGACCGCATCATGGCGCTGGTGCTCGGCCAGGGAATTTTTTCGGACTGCGAGCCGCCGGTAGTCGAAGGCTTCAGCATGGACGAGTTGTGGCAGCACAGCATGTCCACCGCCGCCGCTGCGCATCGCATCGCCATTGCCGAACATCTCGATCGCGACCTAGTCGCCGCGGCGTTTCTCGCCGGTATGTTGCACGACATCGGCAAGCTCGTGCTCGCCATGGGGATGCCCGAGCAGTATGCGAAGGTGCTCAAGCAGGCCGGCGATCGGCCTGGAGACCTGCAACAGATCGAAATGCTCGAGCTGCACGCCGCGCACAGCGACGTGGGCGCCTATCTCGTCGGCCTGTGGGGCCTGCCGAACACGATTGCCGAAGCCATCGCCTATCACGAAGATCCGTCGCAGTCACCCAACCCCAAGTTCGGCCTCGCCGGCATCGTGCACTGCGCGGATCGCCTGGCGCACCGCCCGGACATCGCGGACGTGCGTTCGGCAGACCTCGGTTTGAATTTCGAATACCTCGAAGCCCAGGGACGCACGGGTCACTGGAGCGAATGGCGCGAGGCGTATGCCACGGTTACCAGGAAAGCGACTGAATAAGGGTAAATTTTATGGACAAGAGCAAACTACTGCTGGTCGACGACGAGCCGAACCTCACCTCGGCGCTGGTTCGCAGCCTCGATCGCTCGCAATTCGAGATCTTCACCGCCGACTCGGCGCAGAAAGGTCTGCTGATTCTCGCGGGCAATGAGATCGACGTGGTCGTTTCCGACGAACGCATGCCAGGCATGACCGGCAGCGCGTTCCTCGCGGAAGTGCGCAAGCAGTGGCCGAACACCATTCGCATGATCCTGTCGGGACAGGCGGACCTCGAAGCGGCGGTGCGCGCCATCAACGAGGGCGAGGTGTACCGCTTCCTTCTCAAGCCCTGCCATCCAAAAGAACTGCAGATGACCATCCTGCAGGGACTTCAGCAGAAGAAGCTCGTGGCCCAGAGCCGCAAGCTGCTGCAGGAACATCAGAAAACGCAGAACCTGCTCGAAGAACTCGAGAAGGCCAGCCCGGGCATCACCAAGATCGAGATGGACGAAGACGGCGCCATCATGATGGACGACAGCGAGGGCGGTGCCGACGACGTTCAGTCATTGCTCGACGACCTCGAGCGCGAGATGGCGAAGGTGGCGCGCCGCTAGACGGTTGGTGCCGGGTGAGGAAAGTGGGGAGTCGCCCCACGTAAATCGTCACCCGCGTGACTCGTTAGCGACTCCCCACTTTCCTCACCCGGCACCACTCATCAAGGCACCTAGAATCGGACGAGCGCCGAGCCCCAGGTAAAGCCGCCGCCAAAGGCTTCCAGCAGCAGCAAGTCGCCGCGCTTCACGCGGCCGTCCCGCACGCCGGTATCCAGTGCCAGCGGCACCGAAGCCGTCGACGTGTTGCCATGATCCTGCACGGTGACGATGACCCGTTCCATGGGCAGGTCGAGCCTCTTGGCCATGGCGCCGATGATGCGGATGTTCGCCTGGTGGGGAATGAGCCAGTTGACCGCCGATTTCTCCAGGCCGTTGTGCGCCAGCGCTTCGTCGACGGCGCCACCCAGCTTGGTCACGGCCACCTTGAACACTTCGCTGCCGGCCATCTTGATGCCGATGTCGACCTTGTTGGTCACCGGGTCGACGTTGAAACCCTTGGACACACCACTGTCGACGTACAGCAGGTCCTTGTAGGCGCCGTCAGAGTGCAGGTGCGTGCTCATGATGCCCGCCTCGGTCGAAGGCTTGAGCACCACCGCGCCCGCGCCGTCGCCAAACAGCACGGCGGTATTTCGATCTGACCAGTTGGTGATGCGCGAGAGCGTCTCGGCGCCGACCACGAGTGCGCACTTGGCCTCGCCCGCCTTCACGAACTTGTCGGCGATGGACAACGCGTAGATGAAACCGCTGCACGCAGTCTCCACCGAGAACGCGGGACAGCCACGTGCGCCCAGGCGCGCCTGCAGCAACGTGCCGCAATTGGGGAACACGAGGTCCGGCGTGGTGGTGCCGAACACGATGAAGTCGACTTCGGCCGGCGTGACCCCCGCGGCCTCGATGGCGCGACGCGCGGCAATTTCGCCGATGTCGACGGTAGTTTGGCCGTCGGCCGCGATGTGCCGCCGTTCGATGCCGGTGCGCGAGCGGATCCACTCGTCGGTGGTATCCATCTTCTTCTCGAGATCGAAGTTGGTGACGATCTGTTCCGGAAGATAAGAGCCCGTACCGGCTATACGTGAATACATGCTGGCCCTTTGTCCTTTGAGACTATGCGTCGCCGATCGTCGCTTCGGCGGATGTCGCCGCCTTCGCCAGTGCATTCGCAATGGCCGCCGGCAGCCCACGGCGCATCGCGATCGCGGCCGTGCTGATGGCCTGGGCGAATGCGACGCTGTCCGCGCTGCCGTGGCTTTTTACCACGACTGCGGTCAGTCCCACCATGCAGGCGCCGTTGTAGCGCCGCGGATCGAGTTTGTCGCCGACGCGCCGAAGCACCGGGCGGGCTAGCAACCCGGAGAGCTTGCTGGTCAGGTTGCGCGAGAATTCCGTGCGCATCTGTTCGACGATGAGCTTGGCGAGACCTTCCATCGCCTTGAGCGCGACGTTGCCGGTGAAGCCGTCGGTGACCACCACGTCGACATTCTCGTCGAAGATGTGATTGCCTTCGACGAAGCCGAGATAGTTCACGCCGCTGGCGCGGATCAGCTCGTGCGCCTCCTGGATCAGCTCGTGTCCCTTGGTGTCTTC
>DASQJS010000003.1:0-15723 GCA_035630995.1 Steroidobacteraceae bacterium
GCCCTCGACGCGGCGCGCGCCGCCGCGGAAGTGATCCGCGGTTTCTACCAACGCAACGTGAAGATCGAGGTGAAGGCGGACAAGACCCCGGTCACCGAGGCCGACGTGCGCTCCGAAGAGGCCATTCGTGACCTGCTCACCAAGCGCTTCCCGTCGTACGGCTTTTATGGCGAGGAGACCGGCAAGTCGGACATGAATGCGGAGAGCGTCTGGCTGGTCGATCCCATCGACGGCACCAAGTCGTTCGTGCGCGAATGCCCGTTCTTTTCCACGCAGATCGCGCTCATGCGCGGCGGCAGGTTCGTGTTAGGCGTGTCGATGGCGCCGGCGTACGACGAGCTGGCGTGGGCCGAGCGCGGCAAGGGCGCGTTTCTCAACGGCAAGCGGATTTCCGTGAGCAAGGTGAATACGCTCGAGGCGGCGATCGTCTCGTCCGGCAATCTCAAGACCCTGGCGGCTTCTCCGGCGTGGGCGCGTTTCGGTGGCCTGATCGGCCGCGTGAACCGCATCCGCGGTTATGGCGACTTCGTGCACTACCACCTGCTGGCGCGCAGCGCGCTCGATGTCGTGATCGAATCGGATGTGAATATTCTCGACATCGCGGCGCTGACCGTGATCGTCGAAGAAGCCGGCGGCCGATTTACCGACCTCAAGGGCTCGGCGGTGAATCTCGACACCACCACGGTGCTTGCCACCAACGGCGCACTGCACGAGACCATCCTGGAAAACGTGCGTTTCGGCAGCTGACCATGTCGGTATTCCTGCGCTGGGGAATTTTCGGAATCCTGGGTGTCGCGGCGCTGCTGTATGCCTACAACACCAGCAAGAGTCTGGCCGAAAAACGCTCGTCGCGTGAGCCGCCCGTAGCCGCCAATGCGGCAACACCGGTGGAACCGGAGCCGGTGCCGACGACAGCTCCGCATTGCCAGGCCGAACTCGAGGTCGCGCAACGCGCGCTGGCGGCACGTCGTGAGGGTGAGCCGCTCGACCGTCTACTGCGAATTCAGGAGATCGCCTGGCAGGAACCGGTCACCCGGCGCCATCGGCTCGAGGAAGTGGCGACGCGCTGGTACCAGCTCGAAGGCGAAGAACCGATCGCGGAAGCATTGAGAATCAGGGTCATCAGCGACTGCGAGCACTTCAGCCCGGCGCCATGAAGCGCTGTTGCCCCAGACGCGTTTCGACGTAGCGGATGCCGTAGAGGCGCTGGAGGTGATCCGTGCCGAGTGCCGCACCGTCGACCAGTTCACTCTGTCCATTGCCCGACAGCAGACAGGCGCGGTCCGCGTAACGCAACGCGAGATTGGGCTCGTGGAGGCTGGCGATGACCGCGGCGCCCTCACGGGTGAGGTGGCGCAGCTTGTCGAGAATGCCGATCTGCTGCGCTGGATCCAGGTGATTGGTGGGTTCGTCGAGCAGGTAGATAGACGGCGCCTGGACCAGCAGGCGGGCGATGGAGGCGCGGCGTTGTTCGCCGCCTGACAGCGTGCCGAGTTCGCGCTCCGCGAAGGCTTCGAGGCCGACATCGGCGAGCGCCCGGGCCACGCGTTGTGTATCGGCGGCGCCCGCGGCTTCCCAGAAGCCGAGATGCGCGAACCGGCCAAGCAGTGCGCTTTCCCGCAACGAACCCTGGGGAGCTGCCTCGGGATCCTGTGGCAGGAACCCCAGCCGCATCGCGACCTCACGTCGAGGGACGGTGGTGATGTCGCGGTCGTCGATCCGCACGAGGCCGGCGGTGGGCGCGCGCAGGCCCGCCAGCGTCCGCAGCAGCAGGGATTTGCCGGTGCCATTGCCGCCCAGAAGCGCGATGAATTCGCCGGCGCGGATCGTGCAATCGAACGAGTCTATGAGAGTCCGGCCAGGGACCGCGATGCGCAACTGCGCGGCTTCGAGCACGGTACTCATTTCCCGATCCAGCGAATCTCGAGCGCGGTGGCTTCGCCCACGACGACCTTGTCGAGCGACTCCGGAATCTCGAAGGTCCTTGCGTCGACCGCGGAACGGCCGGCCATGATTTCCGCGAACGGTTGCGGAAAACGAGGCGTCCTGTCCGGCTCCGCATAGCCGATGGGAAACAGCGGCGCCAGCGTATCCGGATCATATTTGTCCGATGCGCCGAGCGTATGCAGGATCTCGTGCGCGATGACCACGTTGTTGCCGCGCGTCATCCCCGCGGCCGCGAAGGCATGTACCACACCCACGAGGCCTTTCTGCAGGCCCACTGAATGCGGCACTGCTTGGGAAAAAGCGGGGTCGTGGTAGAGCACGAAGAGGCGTATCTGCGGAGGCGGCTTGCCGGACTCGCGCGCCGCGCGCCGCGCATACATGCGCAGCTTCAGGCTCCACCACATGTTCTGCAGGACGTTCGAACTGGCGCCGCGTTCCGGCGGCCGTTCTGCCACGGGCGGGTACAGATCGACAGTGACCGGGCGCGCGATGCCGATGCCGAATTCGCGCGCTTCCTCATTCAGGAACTTTTCGATGTCGGCGATGTGATCGGACGACAGGCGCTCGATGTAATCGTGCACGACCGGGTTCCCGGGCTCTTCGACCGGGAATACGCCGACGTACAGGGTCTCATCCCAGTCGGTGGTGCTGAGGCGGTCGTACCAGTTGGACCAGGCAGCTACGCCAAGGATCAGCAGCAGAAACGCGATGCGGACATTGCGCCACACGTCAGGGCTGCAGCCGCGTGGCCGACCACGGGCCGGTGCGAAAGGCGTCGGCCGTGGTAGTTAGCGAGCGGGTCCAGCGCGCTCGCTCGTGGATGCGCGAAGCGCCTTCGACCCACAACTCGACCGAGTCGGCCCACACGTAGTAGCCGCCCCAGAAGGGCGGTCGCGGAATGTCCGCGGCTACGGGTACGTTGATGTTGTCGAGCGTGGGCTCGGGCACGCCGAACCGTTTCGCGGCAGCGAGTACTGCCGCGGTGAGCTGCTCTCTCCCGCGCAGCGGCTGGCTCTGCGCGCTGGCCCAGGCGCCGATGCGCCGCTGCCAGTTGCGCGACGCGAAATACGCGTCGCTCTCGGAGGCTGGCGCTTTCACCACGATTCCCTCGACGCGTATCTGGCGATGCGAGTGATCCCAGTGGAACACCAGTGCGGCGCGCGAATTTTCCGCGAGATCCCGCCCTTTGCGGGAGTCGTAGTTGGTCACGAAAGACACGCGGCCCTGCTCGACATCGAACTCCTTGCACAGCACGATGCGCGCGGAAGGCAGGCCGGTCGCTGTCGCGGTCGCGAGCACCATGGCGTCGGGATTGGGCTGTTGGCGGGCGGCGATGGCAGTGGCGAGCCAGGCGCTCGCCAGAGCCATGGGTTCGGCCGGCAGGGGATCGGGCAGCAGGTCATTGAAGAGTTCCATGGCCGATATGTTATCCGTGATGCCATTAGTGATGCAGTAGCCTTGCAGTCGTGCCTCGCAGCCGATAAAAGCTAGGTCGGAATTCGTTTAAAAGGCAAATTCATGAGTTCGCTCGAAGACCTGCGCCGCAGGATCAACGACCTCGATCGTCAGATCCTCGAGCTGGTCGGCAAACGCCAGGAGACCAGCCGCGAAGTGGCGCGCGCCAAGCGCGCCACCGGACATGCGACGCGCGACTACAACCGCGAGCGCGAGGTGCTGTTGGCGGCGCGCGAGGCGGGCAAGCAGTACGGCGTGTCGCCCCAGGTGGCGGAGAACATCCTGCGCCTGCTGATCCGTTCTTCCCTAACTACCCAGGAGCAGGCGAGTGTCGCCGCCCAGGGCGCGGGAAACGGCCGCACGGCACTGGTCATCGGCGGCGCGGGCAAGATGGGCCGCTGGTTCGCCGAGTTCATGGCATCCCAGGGCTTCGCCGTGGAAATCGCCGATCCCGCCGGCGCGCCGCCGGGTTTCGCACACCTTCCGGACTGGCGCACTTCCCCGCTTGGCCAGGATTTCATCGTCATCGCCACGCCGCTCGGAGTCACCGACAAGATCCTGCGTGAGGTGGCCATGCGCCGCCCCAAGGGTGTGATTTTCGACGTCGGCTCTCTCAAGTCACCGCTGCGTGCCGGGCTCAATGCGCTCAAGTCGCACGGCTGCCGCGTGACTTCGCTGCACCCGATGTTCGGCCCGAATACGGAACTGCTCTCGGGGCGGCACGTGATCTTCGTCGAGGCGGGTTCGTCCGAAGCGACGTCGGCGGCGCGTGAACTGTTCGCCTCCACCATGGTGGAGCAGGTGGTGATGTCGCTCGACGAACACGATCGGCTCATCGCCTACGTTCTCGGGCTGTCGCACGCATTGAACATCGCCTTCTTCACGGCGCTGGCCGAAAGCGGCGAAGCTGCGCCACGCCTCGCAAAGCTGTCTTCGACCACGTTCGATTCGCAGCTCGACGTGGCTTCGCTCGTCGCGCAGGAAAGTCCGGAGTTGTACTTCGAGATCCAGAGTCTCAACGACTACGGATCGGAATCGCTCGAGGCGCTGTCGCAGGCGGTCGAGCGGCTGCGCACCGCGGTGATCTCCCAGGATTTCGAAGCGTTCGCCAATCTCATGCGTCGCGGCCGTGAATACCTGGAAGACCGGCGGTCAGTCGCCGAACGGCGTGCGTGAGAGTGAGCTCGCGCGACCCTGACTCTGCCCCGGCCGATGAGTTGCGCGAGCATCTGCGGGTGCTCACGGAGGAGGTCGCGCGCAACGAGCTGTTGCTGCGCAAGACCCAGGCCCGCGAAATCGAGCTGCTTCGCGCGAATTCACTCGGCGAGCTATTCGACCGGATCGTTACCGGGCTGCGTGACGCCTATGCACTCGACCTCGTCACCCTCTCGTTGTTCGATCCCCAGCACGAGCTGCGGCATCTATCCGGTAACGAAAACCTGACGACCGCGGTCATCGAGGAAGTACGGTTCATCGATGCCGTGTCGCCACTTGCGCCGCAGCTCGCGCAATTCGACCGGCCCTGGCTCGGCCGTTACTCCGCCGTCGATCACGAATTGCTCGTGTCCCCGGCGATGAAACAGGGCAGCGTCGCACTGATCCCGCTACCCCGCGACAGCCGCGCCATCGGCGTGATCGCATTCTGCAGCCGCGATCCACACCGCTTCACCAGCGACCTGGCCGCGGACTTTCTCGCGCACCTCGGCGTCATCGTCGCCATCAGCCTGGAAAACGCGGTAAATCGCGCGCGCCTGGTGCGCAGCGGTGTCACCGATTTCCTCACCGGATGGCACAACCGCCGCTATTTCCACAATCGCCTACGGGAAGAACTCGCGAGATCGGAGCGCACCGGCAAGACGCTGGCCTGTCTCATGATCGACCTCGACAACTTCAAGGACATCAACGATCGCTTCGGCCACCTGGCCGGCGACGAGGCGCTCAAGGAAGTGGCCCGGCGCGCCGAGGCCGAGATTCGCGCGGGCGACACCGGCGCGCGCTTCGGTGGCGACGAGTTCGCGATCCTCCTGGCCGGTGCGGAAATCGCGCACGCCCTGAAGCTCGCCGAGCGCATCCACCATAGCGTCGGTTCGACGCCGGTTCGCGTGCATGGCGGCGCGCATGTGACCGTGACCCTGTCCGTCGGGCTCGCCACCGCGCGGCCGGAGTCGAGGTCGCACGATTACAAGGCGCTCGCCGAGCGGCTCATAGCCGAGGCTGATGCCGCGCTGTACCGCGCCAAGAGCGCTGGACGAAACAGGGTCGAGATGTCGACCCATGTCATCGGCTGACGGTCAGGTGGACCGCGGGCCTTCGAGCCGTCGCAGCAGAACCAGGAACATCGGCACACCCAGCAGCGCCATGATGGCGCCTACCGGCAATTGCCGTGGGGCCGCCGCGGTGCGTGCCACGAGATCGGCTGCGGCTAACAAGGTTCCTCCGGCGAGCGCCGCAGCTGGCGCCACGACGCGATGCGCGGCCGTCCCGAACGCGAGTCGCACCAGGTGCGGAATCACGAGGCCGATGAATCCGATGGTGCCACCCTGGATCACCGCGCCCGCGGTCAGCAGCCCGGCGAATACCACGATGACCATTCGCCAGCGTGGCAGGTCCAGCCCCAGGCTCTGCGCAGTGATTTCCCCGGTCGAAAGCACATCCAGCGGTCGCGCGATCAGCGTCACGGCCAGCGTGGCTAACAAGGCTGCGGCGAGCATCACCCACGGGTGCGCCGCCCAGCCGAGATCTCCGGCGAGCCAGAACATCATGCCCCGCAGCTGGCCGTTGTCGGCCAGCACCAGGACCAGCGTCACCAGCGCGCCGCAGGCGCTCGCGACCACGACACCGGTGAGCAGGACGCGCACCGTGGCGCCGCCGCGCGCCAGCGCGAGCACGAGGAATGTGGCTGCGATCGCTCCGAAGGCCGCCGAACACTGGACCGCCCAGAGGGATGCGCCGAGCAACAGCGCAAACAAGGCGCCTACGGACGAACCGCCCGAGACGCCGAGAACATATGAATCCGCGAGCGGATTGCGAAACAATGCCTGCAGCAACACTCCGGCGAGCGCCAGGAGCGCGCCGATGGTGAATGCGGAGAGCAGTCGCGGCGCGCGTAATTCCATCACGACGGTTCGGGCCGGTTCGGCGGGATCACCGAACAAGGCAGCGATAGCCGGGCGCACGCCGATGTCGGTGGAACCCGAGACCAGCCCCAGGCAGGTGACGATCGCCGCAAGTGCGACGAGCAAAACAAGTAACGCAGTGGTGGGTGGGCGCGAAGTCACGCGGCATTGTCCGATAAAACCCGCGCAGCGTGTCTCTTTGCCTTGTTCGGCCGTGCGCCACCCGGTAATACTTGCATCATGAGCGACTGGATCGATTCGCAGGGATATCGAGCCAATGTCGGCATCGTCCTGATGCGCGACAGCGGCGAGGTCTTCCTTGGGCAGCGCACGGGTGCACGCGGCTGGCAGTTTCCGCAAGGGGGCGTGCGGCAGGGCGAGCCCGTGGAGCACGCGCTGTTTCGTGAGCTCGAGGAAGAAATCGGTCTCCAGCCGCAGCATGTGACGCTCATGGGCTCTACTGCCGACTGGATACGCTACCGGCTGCCGAAGCGTTATGTGCGTCGCGGGCGCGGTCCCACCTGCATAGGCCAGAAGCAACGCTGGTTCCTGCTGCGGCTCGCGGTACCCGAAGATGCGGCGGAGTTCAGTTTCACGAAAACCAGCGAACCGGAGTTCGACGGGTGGCGTTGGGCAAACTACTGGGAGCCGGTGCGTGAAGTGATCTACTTCAAGCGGCCGGTGTACGTGCGCATGCTCACAGAACTTGCGCCGACCGCATTTCCAGCCGGGCCACCGCCCCTGCCGGAATGGTGGCAATCGGAAACCGCCGCAACAGTGGAAGAATAGCGCCCCGATGCCCGGTCTTCCTCCCAAACTCGTCGTCACGACCTACGCGCCGACGCGCCGGTGGATCACCATCGTGGTGCTCGTATTCATCGTCGCCGCCGGCGTCTATGGAATGTACGAGTTCGGCCGCTACCGTGCCGGGTACGACGTCGTCGCGGGCCTCAAGCAGCGCACGGAAATGCGCAACGAAATAGCCACGCTGGAGGCCACGATCTTCGATTTGCGCGCCAAAGTGGCGCAGCTGGAATCCTCGACCGTTGGACAGACCCGGGAGCGGGAAGAGGTGCAGCGCACGATCGGCGATCTGCAGGCCCAGGTGGCCCGGGCGAACCAGGAATTGGCCTTTTTCAGGGGGATCGTCACCCAAAATGCGAACTCTGCCGAGGTAAAAATTCAGCAGGCGCGTATGGTGGCAACGGCCACGGCAAACAAGTTCCGCGTTCGCGTCACCCTGGTCCAGCCCATGAAGCCGGATACTGTGGTGACTGGCGTCGTTGTCTTGTCGGTCGACGGTGAAGTCGATGGCAAGCCGGGGCGTGCGGATTTCGCGACACTCACCGGCGGCAAGCGTCGTGAGATAGCCTTCACCTTTCGATATCTCGAGAACATTGACGAGGAAATCACCATGCCTCCGGGCATGAAACCCGAGCAGCTTCTGGTCGAAGTTCGATCCAATCGCCGCGGGTCCGCGCCGGTACAGCAGTCGTATGTGTGGAGCGTCGATCCGCAGTGAGCGGAGCGCTCAGGAGAGGGTAATGTTCGGTCGTCGCAAGCAGTCATCCACGCGCATCGATACGCTTCTCGGGAAAACAGCCACGCTCAATGGTGACCTGGAATTCTCCGGTGGCCTGCATCTAGACGGCCGTGTGAACGGCAATGTATCCAGCAACGCCACCGATGGAGGCGCCCTCTCGGTCAGCGAGAGCGGCTTCATCGAAGGTAATGTCGAAGTCACCAATATCGTCATGAACGGCACCGTGAACGGCGACATGCATGCGCGCGATCGCCTGGTCCTCGGAGGCTCGGCGCGCGTCAATGGCAATGTTCACTACGGTGTCATTGAAATGGCGCCGGGCGCCGTCATAACGGGAAAACTGATACCGCTGGGCAAAGACAAGGCCCCGGAAACGCAGCCGGAAGCAGCGCCTCCGGTTGCGGCAGCCAAATCCGGCGCGTAGTGTGCAGGCCATGAGCGAAACCGAGACCGAAACCCTCAAATTCACCGATGCCGCCGCCCGCAAGGTTGGCGACCTCATCCGTGGAGAGGGCAATCCCAATTTGAAGCTGCGCGTCTTCGTGCAGGGCGGCGGTTGCTCGGGCATGCAATACGGCTTCGAATTCGACGAACAAGAGCAGGATGGCGACACCTGCGTCGAAAACCTCGGCGTGAAGCTGCTCATCGATCCGATGAGCGTGCAATACCTCACGGGCGCGGAAATCGACTACCGCGAGGGCCTCGACGGGGCCCAGTTCGTCATTCGCAATCCGAACGCCCAAACCACTTGCGGTTGCGGCTCGTCGTTCTCCGCCTGACGCCAGCTCGCTAGACGTGGCGCGGCGCGCTCCGAAGTCCGTCCCCGACGTACTTGCTGCGGTCGATCTCGGTTCCAACAGTTTTCACATGGTGGTCGCGCGTTACACGCACGGCCAGCTGGTCATTGTCGATCGGCTCCGCGAGATGGTGCGCCTCGGTGCCGGCCTCGAGGCCGATGGGCGACTGAACAAGGACGTTGCGGCGCGCGCGCTCGCCTGCCTCGAACGATTCGGCCAGCGCCTGCGGGACATGGGACCCGGCAGTGTTCGTGTTGTGGGCACAAACGTTTTCCGGCGCACGAGAAAGAAGGAAGCGTTCATCGAGCGTGCGCGCGAAGCAATTGGGCATCCCATCGAAATCGTTTCCGGCATCGAAGAGGCGCGCCTCATCTACTCCGGCGTGGCGCACACGATGGCGGCGGGTGCCGGTCGCCGCCTGGTCTGCGACATTGGCGGCGGCAGCACGGAGATCATCATCGGTGAGGGTCTGGAGCCCCTGGAGCTCGAGAGCCTGCAGATAGGCTGCGTGCGCCTGAGCGAAGAATTTTTTGCCGAGGGCAGACTCTCTCAGAAGCGCATGCAGCGCGCGCGGGTCGCGGCGCGGCAGGCCATTGAGCCGTACCAGGCCGCGTTCCGCCGCCGGGGATTCGACGAGGCCGTGGGAAGTTCAGGCACCGTGCGCGCCATCGGCGACGCCATCCGCGAGCTCGATCCCGCCGCAGTCGACATTGGCGCCGACGGCCTCGAACGCATCATCAATGAACTCGGCGGGCTCGAGCACATTCGCGACCTGAAGCTCAGTGCAATCACGGAAGATCGCAAGCATTCGTTCGCCGGGGGCGTGGCGATCATGGCCGAAGTGTTCGAGCAGCTCGGCATCGAAACCATGCGCGTGGCAGACGGCGCGATGCGCGAAGGGCTGCTCTACGACCTACTGGGCCGGTACACCGACGAAGATGCGCGCGAGCGTACGGTACGCAGCATGCAGCAGCGCTACCACGTCGATCTCGTCCAGGCGGAACGCGTCGAAGCGACGGCGGTCGAATTCCTTTCGCAGGTGGAGGATTCCTGGTCCCTCGCGGATCCGGCGATCGAGCAGCTGTTGCGCTGGGCAGCGCGGTTGCACGAGATCGGCCTCGACGTGGCGCACAGCGGTTACCACCGCCACGGCGCCTATCTACTGGCGAATGCCGACATGGCGGGATTCCCGCGCGAGGAGCAGAAGCTGCTGGCCATCATGGTGGGCAGCCACCGGCGCAAACCCGCGATCGAGGAAAAGGATGATCTCGCAGCGCCGTGGGACAAGCGCGCTCCGGCGATGACGCTGTTGCTGCGCCTGGCGGTGCTCCTGCATCGCGGCCGCAGCAGCGTGGCGCTGCCGGCCATCAAGCTGGGTGCGCGCGCCGATTCGCTGGAAATGCGCTTTCCGCCGGATTGGCTCGACGATCACCCGCTGACCGTCGCGGATCTGCAGCAGGAAGTCGAGAACCTGAAGAGCGTCGCCTTCAGATTGCGCGCGTTTACCGCCAAGTAGCGCTGGGGTCAGGGTAGGACGGCGGGGGCGCTGCCGGCCGCGTAGCGAGCCAGGAGCGCTCCCTGTGCATCGCGCGCCGGATCATCGCCGCGAACGCAACGCGAGTAGTGACCATCACGCCCGAGCACCCAGGCGCGCGTATTGTCGGAGAGGTAGGAATTCAGGTCGCGCACGATGCGGTCCCGATGCGTCTCTTCGCGGACCGGGAAGGCGATCTCCACTCGGCGGAAGAAGTTGCGTTCCATCCAGTCCGCGCTCGCAAGATACAGCTCGCTGGCGCCATCGTTGCCGAAGAAGAACACGCGCGAGTGCTCGAGAAAGCGGCCGACGATCGACCGAACCCGGATATTCTCGGAGACTGCGGGAATTCCCGGTCGCAACGAGCACAGGCCGCGGATGATGAGGTCGATCTGCACGCCGGCACGGGAAGCACGGTACAGCGCCTCGATGACCTGCGGGTCCACCAGCGAGTTCATCTTGGCGAGAATCCTCGCGGGTTTTCCAGCCGCGGCATGTTGTGCCTCGCGCTCGATCTTCTCCACGACTTTCTCGTGCAATCCGAACGGCGACTGCAGTAGTTTGGTGAGCCGCGGTGTCTGCGTCAGGCTGGTGAGCTGCAGGAACATCTCGTGCACATCCTGGCCAATCGTCGGGTCGCAGGTGAACAGGCTGTAGTCCGTATAACCGCGTGCCGTGCGCGGGTGATAGTTGCCGGTGCCAAGGTGGCAGTACCGGCGCAGTCCGTCGGATTCGCGGCGCACCACCATCGACATCTTGGCGTGAGTCTTGAAGCCGACCACGCCATACATCACGTGGGCGCCGGCTTCCTGCAGGCGGCTGGACAACTCGATATTCGCTTCCTCGTCGAACCTCGCGCGCAGCTCGACGATGACCGTCACATCCTTGCCGGCCTGCGCGGCAGAGACCAGCGCATCGACGATCGGTGATTCATTGCCGGTGCGGTACAGCGTCTGCTTGATGGCGAGCACGCGCGGGTCCGTGGCTGCGCCTCGCAGGAAATCGAGCACCGGACCGAAACTGTGGAATGGGTGGTGCAGCAAGACATCCTTCTGGCGAATGACCGCCAGCAGGTCGGTGGAGCTTGCGACCCGCCTCGGCAACCCCGGTGTGAAGATCGGGTATTTCAGATCCGGCCGCTGGGCGAGATCGTAGATCGCATCGAGCCGGTTGAGGTTGACCGGTCCGGAAACCTCGTAGAAGTCCACCTCGTTCAAGGCGAACTGCCGCATCAGGAAGGCGTTGAGATCCGGAGGGCAGTCCTTCGATACCTCGAGCCGCACAGCGGCTCCGTACCGTCGATGTGCAAGTTCGCCCTCGAGCGCCCGGCGCAGGTCATCCACCTCTTCATCATCGACGAAGAGGTCGCTGTTGCGGGTCACCCGAAATTGATGACAGCTGAGCACTTCCATCCCGGAAAAGAGCCGGGAAACGAATTGCTGGACGATTCCTGTGAGAAGCACGAATCGTTTGAGTCCGTTGGCCTCGGGGAGCGCGACCACGCGCGGCAGCGAGCGCGGCGCCTGGACTATGGCGAGACCGGAGTCGCGACCGAAGGCGTCCTGACCGGCGACGCGCACGATGAAGTTCAGGCTCTTGTTCTGGATTCGGGGAAACGGCCGTGCCGGGTCGAGGGCGAGAGGCGACAGCACCGGCTCGACCTCGAGTTCGAAATATCGCTCGAGCCATTGGGCCGTCGCCGAGTCCCAGGTCGTTCGCGCCAGTAGTTCGATGCCCTGACGGCGCATCCCCGGCAGGACCACTTCGTTCAGGCAGGCATATTGAGCGTCCACCAGGCGGCGGGTGCGTTCGTGAATGGCCTGCAGCTGTTCGGTTACGGTAAGTCCATCGGCGCCGGGCTGATCCGAGCCAAGCTCGAGCCGCTGCTTGAGGCCGGCGACGCGAATCTCGAAGAACTCGTCGAGATTGTTCGACGAGATGCACAGGAATCTGAGCCGTTCGAGTAACGGCACTTTCTCATCGAGCGCTTGCGCCAGAACCCGACCGTTGAACTCGAGCAGCGACAGTTCGCGATTGATGTAGTGCTCGGGGGAATGGAGATTTGGTTGATCCATGGCGCGAAGACTGGGTTTCGCGCTATGAAATCACAGCTCCGGACCGAGTAATGTGAAAGTTGGCGTCAGCGCGCTACGAGCGCGGGGCCGGCCGGCAAATCCAGCATGTTCACGAGGAGCGCCGTGTCGTTCAGGAAGCGCTCCCGTTCCGCGTTTGGAATGGGTTCAGCATCCGGCAGCTGTACAGTTTGTGGATTCTTGTGAACGCCGCGGATCCGATACTCATAGTGCAGATGTGGCCCGGTGGCGAGGCCGGTCTTGCCGACATAGCCGATGACCTGGGCGAGGTCGACGTGCTGGCCGCGCCGCAACTTTGTGGCGAAGCGCGAAAGGTGACCATAAACCGTCACCACGCCGGACCCATGTTCTAGCTCGATGACATTGCCGTAGCCGCCTTGCTGCCCCACGAAACGCACGCGACCTTCGCCGGCAGCGCGCACCGGCGTGCCCACCGGCGCGGCGTAGTCGACACCTCGATGTGCGCGGATACGATTCAACACCGGATGCCGCCGCGAGGGGTTGAATCGCGAACTGATGCGCGAGAACTGCACGGGCGCCCGGATGAAAGCCTTGCGCAGACTCTTGCCATCCGGCGAGAAATATTGACCGCGCCCATCTACATCGACGAAACGCACGGCGCGATATTCGCGGCCGTCATTTACGAACTTCGCGGCGAGAATATTGCCGATTCGCAGCGGAACGCCGTCCTGGAAAACTTCCTCGTATACGACGGTGAAACGATCGCCGGACTGGATGTCGAGCACGAAGTCGATGTCGTACTGGAAAATCTCGGCGAGTTCGAAAGCCACACGATCGGAGAGTTCTGCATCCGCAGCCGCCTGAAACAGGGAGTTCTGAATCGTCGCGCTGGCGGTTCGTGTGCGTACTTCGAGCGGATTCTCGAGGACGTCACTGCTGAAGCCGTTGGCGTCGCGGGTCACTTTCAGTGTCTCGCTGTCCGACAGTTTGCGTTCGAGGCCGACGAGTTCGCCGCCGCGATGCATGAAGCGCAACAATTCGCCCGGCTTCAGTCGATCGACCTGGCTGCGAAGCTCGGGCAGATTGCGCAAGTTCGCGAGGTCCCCGAGATTCAATTCGAAGCGGCGAAAGAGCTGGTCCATCGTGTCGTTGCGGCTGACGACCACCTCGATGGTGGAGAAACCGAGGCTGGCCTCATGCGTGCCCGGAGGGGATTGGCTCGCGGGCGTGGCCGGCGCCTCGGCTGAGGGCTGGGCGGCGAGTGGGGGCATCTCGCGATCGCGCGGCAATGCCACGAGCGCAGCGACAATGGCCACCAGCCCGATCTGGAGCAGGTATGCGGTCCGGGTCGGCAATCCCGGAATGGTGGACTTGATGAAGATCGGCACGATCTATACAACGTAACCCACGGATCGATAAAGGGTCAATCGATGCGCTTTCAGAATGTGATCGCGCTTTGGAAACCTCCCGATCTCCTAATAACAACCCGATGCATCGAAGAGACGAATGGACGGCGAATTGCAGAATCAGATGGCGGAACTGCTGCGCGGAACCCAGGAAGTGCTGGTTGAAAGCGAGCTTGTAAAAAAGTTAATCCGCGGCAAGCCGCTGCGGATCAAGGCGGGATTCGATCCAACGGCCCCCGACCTGCACCTCGGACACACCGTGCTCATCAACAAGATGCGCCAGTTCCAGAATTTCGGTCACGAGGTCACCTTCCTCATCGGTGACTTCACCGGAATGATCGGCGATCCGACCGGCCGTAACGCGACCCGTCCGCCTTTGACGCGCGAACAGGTCGACGCAAATGCGCAGACCTATCAGGAGCAGATTTTCAAGATTCTCGATCGCGACAAGACGCGCGTGGACTTCAACTCGCGATGGTTCGGCGGGATGACGGCGGCAGGGCTCATCGAAATCGCGGGCCGACATACGGTTGCGCGGATGCTCGAACGAGACGATTTCGCGAAGCGCTACAAGGGCAATCAGCCGATCGCCATCCACGAATTTCTGTACCCGCTCGTGCAGGGCTACGATTCCGTGGCTTTGAAGAGCGACGTCGAACTCGGAGGCACGGATCAGAAGTTCAACCTGCTGGTCGGACGACAGTTGCAGGAGAGCTACGGCCAGGAGCCGCAGATCGTCATGACGATGCCGCTGCTCGAGGGGCTCGACGGCGTCAACAAGATGTCGAAATCGCTGGGTAATTACATTGGAATCAACGAATCGGCCGACATCCAGTTCGGCAAGATCATGTCGATTTCCGATGACCTGATGTGGCGCTACTTCGAACTGCTTTCTTTCCGGCCGCTCGCGGATGTCGCGGCGCTGCATAAGGCAGTCTTGGAAGGTCGCAATCCGCGCGACGTGAAGTTCGAGCTCGGGGTGGAGATCGTCGATCGCTTTCACGGCGCTGGTGCCGGTGTGCGGTCCCGCGAGGCGTTTGTCGCGCGCTTTCAACAAGGCCAGGTACCCGAGCAGATCGAGAGCATTTCCCTAACTACTGACGGATCCCCGCAGCGTCTCGCGAACGTGCTGAAAAGCGCCGGTTTGGTGGCGAGCACCTCAGACGGCAACCGGATGATCGACCAGGGCGCCGTGCGAATCGGCGATAGTGCCGAAACCCTGTCAAAAGTGGCCGGGCGCGACCACGTGCTTGGCCCCGGCAAGTTTCTGGTCCAGGTGGGGAAGCACAAATTCCGCTGGGTAACGCTGCAATCCGGATAGGGGCGGGCGGGAGACGGTCACGACCGCATATTTGTAATTCCCGGCCGAGTTTGAGCAGGTTTTCGCCAACAAAAACACGCATACATTCAAGGGACTAGGCGAAATCTGACGCTATTTGTGACTGTGCGTTGACAGACCGGATTCCCTCCCTATAATGCGCCCCCTCACGCACCGACGGCCTTCGGGCCCAAGCGCGGTGAGTGAGATAAATGTTCGAAACAAAGTTGACGGAATTGGGCTCCGGCCTATAATTCCGCCCCCTTCTGCGGCCCTCAGCGGCCGTAGTGCTGTCTAAAAATTTGCAGGTAATTTGTGTGGGGACTCGCGTCGATGACTCCTTTGGAGACATTAACCGAGTAACCAAAAAGTCCAGCAATGGGCCTTTGGATACTCTTTGATTTGAAGTTCTGAAGATCTTTAAGTGAAGAGTTTGATCCTGGCTCAGATTGAACGCTGGCGGCGTGCCTAACACATGCAAGTCGAGCGGTAACAGGCGTAGCAATACGTGCTGACGAGCGGCGAACGGGTGAGCAATGCTTCGGAATCTGCC
>DASQJS010000004.1:0-2603 GCA_035630995.1 Steroidobacteraceae bacterium
AGGCAGTGCGCAGGAACTGCTCGTGCGTGGGCAGGTGTTCCACCATGCCCGCGATGGCGGCCTTGGCGTTGCGCAGCGTCTGTTCGATCTGCGCATAGTCCAGGTTCTCGACCCGCGGGCAGTGGCCATTTGGGCGGATGCCCATGCCTTCGAACCCCGATTGCCAGCTCGAGGCGCGGAACAACTCGTCGACGCCTTCACGCATCGAGCCGTGCGCCTTGAACAACTCGATTCGCTCACGCAGCGTGTCGGGCAATGGAATGTTTCTGCACCACTGCCAGAACGGTGTGTCGTCGCGCGCGGTGGCGGAGTAATGCAGCACGATGAAATCCCGCACTTCCTCGAAGTCCGCGACCATGCGCCGGTTGTACTCGCGCATCAGCGCCGCGTCGCAATCCTTGTCCGGGAAATAGCGCAGGAAAAAATCCATGCCTCGCGCGATCAGGTGGATGGATGTCGCCTCGAGCGGCTCGATGAACCCGGACGACAAACCCAGCGACAGGCAATTGTGCTTCCAGAACTGGCGGCGATGCCCCGTGGTGTACGGAATGAGCCGCGGCTCTTCGATGCAGGCGGCGTCCAGCGAACGCAGCAGCGTGGCTTTCGCCGCGGCATCGCTCACGAAACGGCTCGAGTACACATAGCCGTTGCCGACTCGCTGCTTGAGCGGAATCCGCCAGCTCCAGCCGGCCGGTTGCGCGGTGGCGCGCGTGTACGGCACGAGCGGGCCCTTGTTCTCGGTCTTGCAGACCACGGCGCGATCGCAGGGCAGATAGTTTGACCAGTCGATGTTCTCGACGCCGAGCGTCTTGCCGATGAGCAGGCTCTTGAAGCCGGTGCAGTCGATGAAAAAGTCGGCTTCGATCTTCTGGCCGCTGGCGAGCGTCACGCTTTCGATGAAACCATCGTTGCGCTGGCCAACTTCGACCACTTTGCCTTCGGTGCGCTTGAGCCCGCGCTCCTCGGCGTACTTGCGCAGGAACTTGGTGACCAGCAGCGCGTCGACGTGCAGCGCGTAGTTAGCTCCACCGATCGGCGTGTTGCGCGCCTTCGCCGGATGGAAAAATCGTCCCTGCTCCGCCATGACGTTGCAGGGAGAAAAATCCTGCAGCGCGTCGGTGTTGCCTTCGGCGCGCGCCTTGAGCCAGCACTGGTAGAAATCGTGACTGCCGATCGGCTTGCCGATGACGCCGAACGGATGGAAGTAGGAGTCGCTGCGCTGGTGCCAGCCGACGAACTTGATGCCCAGCTTGTACGTGGCATCGGTGGCGCGCACGAACTCGGATTCATCGATGCCGAGGCGCTGAATCAATCCCACGAACGGCGGTACCGTCGACTCACCAACACCAATCGTGCCGAGCTCTTCCGACTCCACCAGCTCGATTTCGCAGAGCTCGCGCTTGAGGTGCTGGCAAAGCATGGAGGCCGCGAGCCACCCGGAGGTGCCACCGCCGACGATCACGATTTTCGAGAGGGGCCGCATCACCAGTTCCGGTTTTCCACCATCACCCCAGGGGCCTCCTGGGCACGCGCCGTATTGTAATTCCAGTAGGCCGAACTGCTCGCCTGAATCGCGCGGCGCAGCAGATCGATGGCCTTATGTCGCGGAAAACTGACGCGCCAGGCCAGCACCAGGCTGCGTCTGGGCACCGGTTTGGCGAATGGCCGGGTCACCAGCAGATTCGGGGCATAAAGCGGGGCTTCCGCCGCCGTCTGCGGAAGGATGGTGAGCCCTAGCCGCGAGGCCACCATGTGTCGCAGGGTCTCCAGAGTGGCGCCCTGCGTGAAGGTGCGCACGCCGGCGCCGGTTTCCAGATGCGGGTCCAGGTGCGGAAACGCCGCCAGTATCTGTTCACGCATGCTGTCGCCCTCGCCTAACAACAGCAGCTCGGTGGGCAGCAGGTCCGATCCTGAGATCTCGACCTTGGCCGCCAGCCGATGATCCGCCGGCAGCAGCACCACGAAGGGTTCGTCGAACAGCGGCTGCGTGACCACGTCCGCCTCGATGAACGGCGCCGTCACCAGGACGGCATCGAGATCGCCACTGCGCAGCTTGCTGGCGAGTTCGCTGACGCTGCCCTCTTCCACATACAACGACAGCTTGTTAGACGTCTCCTGCAGCAGCGGGATGAACTGCGGCAACAGGTATGGGCCGATGGTGGGCAGCGTGCCGAGGGCGATCGGACCTTCGAGCTGGTCACGATCCGCGTCGGCAACATCCTTGATGGCTGCAGCCTGTTCGAGCATGGCGGAAGCCATGGCCACGATTTTCTCGCCGAGCGGGGTTGGCAGGATCTTCTGCTTGCCGCGCTCGAACAGCACGCCGAGTTCCTCTTCGAGCTTCTTGACGGCGATGGACAGCGTCGGCTGGCTCACGTGGCATCGCTCGGCCGCGCGGCCGAAATGCTGCTCCTGCGCGAGGGCGACGATGTAGCGGAGCTCGGTGAGGGTCATGGGCAAGGATCATTACTCGATCCGCCTCCTGCGTCCAACACCCTGATCCCACGGCCAACTGTATACAGAAGCGCCACGAGCCTTTGAGCGCGCCAATCGGCGGAGTCCGCCGCCTCCTTTACCCAAGACGCGCCTTGCGCATCATCGGA
>DASQJS010000005.1:0-17763 GCA_035630995.1 Steroidobacteraceae bacterium
TCCGTCGATTTCAATTTGAGCACGATGCGGCGCGCTTCTTTCTCGCGAAGGCGCTCGAGCTCGCTGACCTTGCCGGCGCGCAGCACCCAGGTGTTCGCGAATTCGTCGAAGCGCAGCTTGCCTTCGATGAGCAGCAACGCGTCCTTCATGAGGACCTCGCGGTACTGCTGGTATTGCTCGTCGAAGAATCCCACCGAGATGCGGCCGGAGTCGTCGTCCAGCACCACCTCGGTACGCGGGCCGCGCTTGCGCAATTCCTCGACCACTCCGGCAATTGCCACGGGCTTGCCACCGAAGAATGCGCGGCCGCCTTCGGCGCTGGCCTGAGGTTTCTCGGCGTCGATGTAATCGACGATACGGCCGGTGATGAACCGCGGCAGGTCGTTCACGAAACGATCGATGGGGTGACCTGAGATGGCACGGCCCAGCGTCTCGCGCTCGGCACGCAACCGCACGCTGTCAGTCCATTCCGGTTGATCCGGCGCGGTGGCGCGCACCGCCTCGGGAACGTGGGCAGCGCTCAGGCCGAAAATGTCGTGCTGGCCGGTTTCATTCGCCTTGCTGTTCTGCTCGCCCAGCGCCAGCGCAGCGTCGAGACGGTGCATGAGCGTGGCGCGGTTCGCCGCGAGGCCATCGAGACTGCCGGATTTGATCAGCGCCTCGAGCACACGCCGGTTGATCTTCGAAAGATCGAGGCGGCGACACAAATCTTCGAGGCTCGTGAAATCGCCATGCGCACGGCGCTCGTTCACGATGGACTCGACCGCGCCCTGCCCCACGCCCTTGATGGCGCCAAGACCGTAGCGAATGGTCTTGTCGTCGACCACCGCGAATTCGTACGCGGACAGATTCACGTGCGGTGGCAGGACCGTGAGCCCGACTTCCTTGCGGCAGTCGTACAACATGCCGACGACTTTGTCGGTGTGGTCCATGTCCGCGGACAGCACCGCGGCCATGTACGAGGCGGCCTCGTGCGTCTTGAGCCACCCGGTCTGGTACGACAACAATGCGTAGGCGGCCGAGTGCGACTTGTTGAATCCGTAGCCGGCAAATTTTTCCATCAGGTCGAAGATGTGCGCGGCCTGGCCCTCGGGCACACCGTTCTTCACCGCGCCGCTCACGAACTTGCCGCGCTCCTTCGCCATTTCTTCGGGCTTTTTCTTGCCCATCGCGCGGCGCAGCAGGTCGGCGCCGCCGAGCGTATAGCTCGCGAGCACCTGCGCGATCTGCATGACCTGTTCCTGGTAGAGGATCACGCCGTAAGTGGGCGCGAGCACCGGCTCCAGCGACGGATGCAGGAAGTCGATGGGCGGCGCGTGCGGGTCGTGGCGGCTGTGCTTGCGGTCGATGAAGTCGCCGACCATGCCCGACTCGAGCGGCCCCGGGCGGAACAGCGCCACCAGCGCCACGATGTCTTCGAACCGGTCCGGCTTCAGGCGCCGGATCAGGTCCTTCATACCGCGGGATTCCAGCTGGAACATCGCCGTGGTCTTCGCCTCGGACATGAGCTGGTACGTGGCCTGGTCGTCCATCGGCAACTGGCTGATGTCGAGCAGCGCCTCGCCGGCCGCGGCGCGCCGCGCGTTGATGATCTTCACTGCGCGATCGATGACCGTGAGTGTGCGCAGGCCCAGGAAGTCGAACTTCACGAGACCCGCGGCTTCCACGTCGTCCTTGTCGAACTGCGTGACGACACTGCCACCCTTGTCGTCGGCATACAGCGGCGCGAATTCCGTCAGCTTCGAGGGTGCGATGACCACGCCACCGGCGTGCATGCCGGCGTTACGCGTCAGGCCTTCGAGCGACATGGCGAGGTCGATGAGGTTCTTGACCTCCTCGTCTTCCTTGTAGAGGCGCTTGAGCTCGGGTTCCTTTTCGAGCGCGTCGGCCAGCGTGATGCCGAGCTCGAACGGAATGAGCTTCGCAATCTTGTCGACGTAGCCGTAACCCATGCCGAGCACGCGGCCCACGTCACGCACCACGGCCTTCGCCGCCATGGTGCCGTAGGTGATGATCTGCGAGACACGCTCGCGGCCGTATTTCTGCGAGACGTACTCGATGACACGATCGCGGCCGTCCATGCAGAAGTCGATGTCGAAGTCGGGCATCGACACGCGTTCGGGATTCAGGAAGCGCTCGAACAGCAGGTCGTACTTCAGCGGATCGATGTCGGTGATCCCCAGGCTGTACGCCACCAGCGAACCGGCGCCCGAGCCGCGCCCCGGCCCCACCGGCACGCCGTTGGCGCGCGCCCAGCGGATGAAGTCGGCGACGATGAGGAAGTACCCCGGGAATCCCATCTGGCAGATCACGCCGAGCTCGCGCTGCAGGCGGTCGCGGTATACCTGGATGCGTGCCAGCTGCGACGCATCGAACACTTTCTCGCGTTCCGCGAAACCTCGCTCGGATTCGGCGCGGATATGCGCGTCGACGGTCGTGCCTTCGGGCAGCGGATAGTTAGGCAGGCGCGATTCGCCGAGCTTGAGCGGCAGCGAACACCGGCGGGCGATTTCCACCGAGTTCGCCAGCGCCTCGGGAATATCGGCGAACAGCTTCGCCATCTCGTCGGGCGAGCGCAGGTACTGCGCCTCGGTGTAACGGCGTTGCCGTCCCGGATCGGCAAGTTGCGCGCCATCGGAAATGCAGACGCGCGCCTCGTGCGATTCGAAGTCACTGGCGGCGAGGAAGCGCACGTCGTTGGTGGCGACCACGGGAATGCCGGCCTTCTGGCTCAAGCTGACGGTCCTGGCGACCATCGATTCGTCATCGGCGCGCCCGAGGCGTTGCAGCTCGAGGTAGTAGCGATCGCCGAAAAGCTCCGCCCATTCGCGCGCGAGGACCAGTGCGTCGGCCTCGCGGCCATTGGCGATGGCGCGGCCGACATCACCTTCGGCAAATCCCGAGAGTGCAATGAGCCCGGTGGTGGTTTCCGGTGTCAGCCAGCTGCGATCGATGAGAGGCACGCCGCGATCCTGGCCTTCGAGCCAGGCGCGCGTGACGAGATTCGTGACGTTCTGGTAGCCACCCGGGTCCTTGCACAGCAGCGTCAGCCGGTTGGGCGGCAGGCGTTCACCGGCGCGCATCTGGACGTCCACGCCGATGATGGGTTTGACGCCGCACTTCAATCCTTCGCGGTAGAACTTCACCATCGCGAAGAGATTGTTCTGGTCAGTGACGGCCACCGCCGGCATTCCGAGCGCCACCACGCGTTCCACCAGCTCCGGGATTCGCACCACGCTGTCCTGCAACGAGAACTCGGTGTGCAGGCGGAGGTGGACGAAAGCGGCGGCACTCTTCATGGCGCGCGAGTTTACACACGAACGTGCGCGTTAATCGGGTCGGCAAAAGGATTCAAATACTTGCAGGCCCTCGTTCGAGCAGCCGCAAGGACGACCTGGCGATCACCCTATTTTCCGGCCGGCGATGGCCTGCGATACCGCGGCGCAGGGCCCGCCTTGCGTCGCCAAAGTGGGAGCCGGGTCACACTCACGACCCCGTTTGAATGCGGCTCTGGAAAATGTCGCCGATTCGTAAGGAAACCCCGGCGGGAAACCTGTGAACTTGTGAGTCGTTTCAACGGATTACTGCCCAAGAACACCGATAATTTCGCCCTCGTTCGCACCATATTCCGGGGACCCGAAATGGCGTATCGCAACCTCAGGCTCGCCGGCACTCTCATGCTGATCGCCTGTGGCGTTTCAGCGCTCGCATCGGCACAGACGCCATCGACTCTCTATGCGCGTCTCGGTGGAACACCTGTGGTATCCGCATTTGTCGCGGACGCGCTCGACAAGGTCGTCGCGAGTCCGCAAATGAACCGAACCCTCGACAAGGCAAGTCTGCAACTCATGAAGGATTTGCTGACTGAACGGATCTGCACGCTGACGGGCGGTGGCTGCACCCACGGTGGCGACGTGATGCGCGAGGTGCGCACGGACCCCCACATCAGCGGCGCGGAATTCACCGGGCTGATCGAGGCGATGCGCGAGTCGATGCGTGCCCACGACGTACCGTTGGCGGCCCGCAACCAATTACTGGAAATCCTCATCCCGATGAACCAGGACGTAGCGAGACTTTGAAACCGTGAACGCGATGCGGGATACGGTGCCCTGATGCGCATACAGCGCCTGCAAACCCGCATCATCGTGTTGTTCGTGGCGCTGCTGACCCTGGTGCAGGTCGCCGCATTCTGGTTCGTGAACGCGGCCAATTCGCGCAACGCGGAAGACAAGGTCGCCGAAGAACTCAACGTCGGTCAACGCGTGTTCGCGCGCCTGCTCGACCAGAACGCGGAGAAACTCAAGCTCTCGGCGCGCGTGCTCGCGGCGGACTTCGCGTTTCGCGAAGCCATTGCGACGCACGACACCGGCACCATCGCCTCGGCACTCGCCAACCATGGCGCGCGCATCGGCGCTGAAGCCATGGTGTTCGTCGATCTGCAGGGCCAGGTCATCTCCGACACGCTGAGTACCGGCGCCACCGCACGCCCGTTCGAATATCCGGCACTGCTCAAGTCCGACAGGAACGCCGCCAGCGCCAGCATGGAAGTGCTCGACGATCGCGCGTTCCAGCTCGTAGCCGTGCCGGTGCTGGCGCCACTGCCCATAGGCTGGGTCGTCATGGGGTTTGCGGTGGACGATTCGCTGGCCAGCGATCTGCGCCAGCTGACCGAACTCGAGGTGTCGTTCACGCTCGACGGCCAGCCAGACCGGCGCATGCTCGCATCCACGCTGGGGCTGCGCGAACAGCAGGAACTCCTGAGGCATATGCCATCGCGATCGAACAGCGTGACGCGCATGGTCATGGACATTCGTGGGGTCGATCACCAGGCGCTGGTGATTCCGCTCGACGACAACGACAACGCCCGCATCGTCGCCGTATTGCACCGCTCGCTGGGCGACGCGCTGGCCGCATTCGAGCGCCTGCGCAATACGCTCTTCGTCCTCGCCGCGCTGAGCCTCGCGATGTCGATCGTGGGAAGCGTCGCGGTGGCGCGCAACATCACGCGGCCGCTCGAAACCCTGGCGACCGCGGCGGCACGAATCGAACAGGGCGACTACAGCGCTCCGGTCGATCTGCGGCGCGCCGACGAAATCGGCGTGCTGGCTTCGAGCCTGAATCACATGCGAGGCAGCATCGCCGATCGCGAAAGGCGAATTCTCAAGCTGGCTTACGAAGACCCGCTCACCGATCTCGCCAATCGGTCGCGTTTCTCCAGCGATCTCGAGCTCGCCATCGCGCAGGCGGCATTGCGCGATCTCAAGCTCACCATCCTCATGATGGACCTGGACCGCTTCAAGTACGTCAACGACACGCTCGGTCACGGCGTGGGCGACCACGTGTTGCGTGAAGTGAGCGCGCGCCTGCAACGCACGGTGACCGACGCCGAGTGCATCGCGCGGCTGGGCGGCGACGAATTCGCCATCCTCGTGCGACACGCCGACGACGACTTCGCCGAGACCGCGCGCAAGATCATCGCAGCACTCGAAGCGCCGATTCTCTACGAGGGTCAGCCTCTCGACGTGGGCACCAGCATCGGCATTGCCCACTTCCCCGAGCACGGGCGTGACGCACAGACCCTGGTGCGCAACGCCGACATCGCGATGTACGCGGCCAAACGAAACAAGACGGGTTTTGCCACGTATGAGCAACACTACGACACCAGCCAGCAGGAACATCTCTCGCTGCTCTCCGAGCTACGCCGCGCGGTGGAACGCAATGAGCTGCGCCTGTACTACCAGCCGAAGGTCTCGCTGCACTCCTCGCACGTGAGCGCCGTCGAAGCATTGATCCGATGGGAACATCCGACCCGCGGCCTGGTGCCGCCTTGCCAATTCATTCCGTTCGCCGAACACACCGGCTACATCAAGATCCTGACCCGATGGGTGATCCGTGAAGCCGTGCGCCAGTGCGGTGAATGGCTGCGCTCCGGCCTCGCGTTGCAGGTATCGGTGAACATCTCGGCGCGCGACCTCATGAACCGTGAATTGCCCGAGCACGTCGCCGAATTGCTCGCCGAGCATGATGTGACGCCCGGGCTGCTTTGCCTGGAGATCACCGAGAGCGGCTTCATGGAGGATCCGACGCATGCGCAGAAGGTCGTCGACCGGCTCGCGGAGCTCGGCGTCAAACTATCCATCGACGACTACGGCACCGGCTATTCGTCGCTGTCGTACATCATGAAGCTGCCAGTGCAGGAACTGAAGATCGATCAGTCCTTCATCGCGCGCATGGCGACGGACGAGGAAATTTCGACCATCGTGCGGTCGACCATCGACCTCGGCCACAACCTGGGGCTCCAGGTGGTCGCCGAGGGCGTCGAGGATGCGGCCGCGTGGGAGATGCTGCGAACGCTCGGCTGCGATGACGCGCAAGGATATTTCATGAGCCAGCCGCTCGAGCCACAGGCGCTCGCGAACTGGATTCGTGCGAACAAGGGCAATTTTGCCTGCGATTCTCAGGGGCTGCGCCCCACGTCGGAAAACGCCGCCGAAGCGGCGCATTCTCAGGGGCTGCGCCCCACGTCGGAAAACGCCGCCGAAGCGGCGTCGTCCAATAAGTAGAAGAACGTCCTAGCCGAAGTCGGCTTCTTCAATACAGTCGCTCAAGCGCACGGGTGCGAAACTCCGGCGGTGCAACGGGCTCGGGCCCAGCGCATTCAACGCCGCCACATGCGCCGGCGTGGGATAACCCTTGTGCCCGGACAGCGAAAAACCCGGGTAGCGGTGGTCGAGATCACGCATCAGTGCGTCGCGCGTGGTCTTCGCGAGAATGGATGCCGCGCTGATCGACGGCACGGTGGCGTCGCCCTTGATCACCGCCTCGAACAGGCATTCGAACCCGAGGCCGTCCGCGCACGGACAACGATTACCGTCGATGAAAACCTGTTGTGGCGGCACGGCCAGACCCATCAATGCGCGCCGCATGGCGAGCATGGTCGCCTGCAGGATGTTGATGCTGTCGATTTCTTCCGCGTCGGCCCATGCCACCGCGTAACACAGTGCCCGATTGCGAATCAGGATGGCGAGGCTTTCACGCTCTTCGGGTTCGAGCGTTTTCGAGTCCGCGAGCCCGCGGATGGGACGCGCCGGATTCAGAATGACCGCCGCGGCAACCACGGGTCCGGCGAGCGGCCCGCGCCCTGCCTCGTCAACACCGGCCACGCGCGGGCGCACACGCAGTTTCATGCCGGCATCGCCCGGGTCGCCAGAAGCGCGGCCACTTCGTCCGCCGCACGGTCGGCGCCGTCGCAACGCAGCCGGGTGTGGATCGCCTCGAATTCCTGCTGTACTCGTGCGACGTCCGCGGGATGTTCGATCCAGTGCGCCAGTGCATTGGCGAGATTCGCCGGCGACGCCGCTTCCTGGAAGAATTCCGGCACCAGCTCCTTGCCCGCCAGCAGGTTGGGCTGCGAGAAATGTTTGATCTTCACGAGGCCGAGCGTTCGAAGGAGAAACGCGGTGATGGCGCCCAACCGGTAGGCGACCACCATCGGCCGTTTGAAAAGCGCCGTCTCGAGCGTCGCGGTGCCCGACGCCACCAGCACCACGTCCGCCGCCGCGAGTACGCGACGTGCCTGGCCGTCGAGCAGTCGCACCTGCGCATGGGGCGCAAGCGCTGCGCAGCGCGCGGCAAACAGGTCACGCAGAACGGGCGTCACCATGGGCGCGATGCTGACCAGACCGCTGAAGCGAGTTGCCAGGAGCTCGGCCGCGCCTGCGAAAACGTCGGCCAGCTTTTCGACCTCCCCGCGCCTGCTGCCGGGCAACACGGCGAGCACGCGCACTGAGGGATCGAGTCCGAGTTCGGCGCGCGCCGCGGCGCGATCGGCGACCATCGGAATCTGATCGGCAAGCGGGTGACCGACGAATGCCGCGCGCACACCGTGCTCGCGATAAAAATCCGGTTCGAAGGGAAACAGGCACAGCACCAGGTCCACCGAGGCGCCGATGGTGCGCACGCGTCCCTGTCGCCAGGCCCAGACCTGCGGGCTCACGTATTGCACGGTAGCGAGGCCCTCTCGCTTCAGTTGCCTGGCGAGCCCCAGGTTGAATTCCTTGTAATCGACGCCGATGAAAACGTCGGGCCGCCACTCGAGGATCCGCCGCCGCAATTCGGCACGGAGCCGCATCAGGCGCGGCAGGTGTGTGAGCACCTCGGTGAGTCCCATGACCGCCAGCTCTTCGATGTCGTGCCAGGCTGCGCAACCGGCGGCCTTCATCCTCGGGCCGGCAACACCGGCGAATTCGGCTTGCGGGTATTGGCGGCGCAATGCCTCGATGAGCGCGGCACCCAGCGTGTCACCGGATGTTTCACCCGCGACCAGTGCGATGCGCAAAGGCGTCTGGCCCCTTATCGCACGAGGCTGCGCGTGGACTCGCCGATGAAATCGACGAAGATCTTCAGCTCCGGCTGCGTGGCCGCACGCGACTGAAGCTCGGCCACTGCGTCGACCAGCTTGAGGTCCGAGCGATAGAGGACGCGATAGGCATTCTTGAGATTGCGGATCTGCTCGGGAGTGAAGCCGCGGCGCTTCAGGCCTTCCGAGTTGATCGAATGCGGCACCGCGGGCGTGCCGACGGCCATGACGTACGGGGGCACATCACGCGTGACCGCGGCGTTGTTGCCGATGAAGGCATGCGCGCCGACCTTGGTGAACTGGTGGGTGCCGGCATAACCGCCCATGATCACCCAGTCGCCGAGCTCCACGTGCCCGGCCAGCGTCGCGTAGTTAGCCATGACGCACTTGCTGCCCACGCGACAGTCGTGCGCCACGTGCGAGTAGGCCATGAACAGGTTGTCGTTGCCGATGATGGTGACGCCGCCGCCCTGCGCGGTGCCGCGATTCATCGTGGTGAATTCGCGAAAGACATTGCGATCGCCGATTTCCAGGCGCGTGGGCTCGCCCTTGTACTTGAGATCCTGCGGTGCATCACCGATGGACGCGAACTGGAAGATCTTGTTGCCGGCGCCGATGGAGGTGGGCCCGTTGACGACCGCGTGCGGGCCTATCCACGTGCCGGCGCCGATGGTGACGCCGTCGCCGATGACGGTGTACGCGCCCACCGTCACGTCGGACGCAAGTTCCGCCTTAGGAGAAACGATGGCGCGGGGATCGATGCCGCTCACGCCGCCGGTGCCTTTGCCGAAGTCTTGTTGGTTTCGGGCGCGACCATAAGTTCTGCGGAAGTTACCTCATCATCCCCCACGTATGCCACGGCGGAGAACTTCCAGATGCCGCGCATGGAGCGTTCGAGTCTGGCGGTGAGGATGAGCTGATCGCCAGGCTCCACGGGCTTGCGGAAGCGCGCCTTGTCGATACCGACGAAGAAGAATCGCGTCGAATCGTCCGGCACGACGTCCGCGGTCATGAACGCCAGCAAGCCCGCGGTCTGCGCCAGCGCCTCGATGATCAACACGCCCGGCATCACCGGCCGATGCGGGAAATGCCCGGAAAAGAACGGCTCGTTGGCCGTGATGTTCTTGATCGCCCTGATGCTCTCGCCCTTGACGCACTCCAGCACGCGGTCGACGAGCAGAAAGGGGTAGCGGTGCGGCAGCAGCCGCCTGACGCCCATGTGGTCGAGGGAAATCGACTCGCTCATTAGTTAGTCCTCGGAAGAATCCTTGTCGATGGCGCTGAAACCCACGTGCTTCTCCACGGCGCGCAACCGCCTGGCCATCGAGTCGAGCCGCTTGATGCGCCCGACGATACGCCGCCAGACACCCGCCTCCTCGCTCGGCAGCGCGGAAGAATACACGCCCGGCCTGGTAATGGAGTGAGAGATGAAGGACGTGCCCAGCACTACCACGTCATCGCACAACGTGACGTGGCCGCTCAGGCCCACCTTGCCGGCGAGCACGCAGCGCTTGCCCACCACGCTGCTGCCGGCGATCGCCACGGCAGCGGCCAGTGCCGAATGCGCACCGATGCGAACGTTGTGCGCGATCATGATGAGATTGTCGAGCTTGACGCCTTCCTCGATTATCGTGTCGTCGAGCGCCCCGCGGTCGATGGTGGTGTTGGCGCCGATTTCGACGTCGTCGCCGACCTTCACGCCGCCGATTTGCGGCACTTTGATCCAGGTGCCCTTTTCGGGCGCAAAACCGAAGCCATCGCCCCCGATGACCGCGCCCGGCTGCACGATGCAGCGCTTGCCGAACATCACGTCGTGCCCGACGAATACGCGGGCTATGAAGCGTGAATCGTGACCGATGTCGGCGCCGCGCTCGATGACCGACCCGGGACCGATGAAACACCGCGCGCCGATTCGCGCTCCCTCGCCGATGTACGCGTGTGCGGCGATTTCCGCAGTCGGATCGATGGTGGCACCCGCCGCGATCGCAGTCGGGTGGACTCCGGGATGCAGGGGCGGATCCGGGTGCAGCAGGGTCGCCACGCGCGCGTACGTGGCGTGCGGATTGGCAACGACCAGCGCAGGCACGGGCGAGTCCCCTGCCGATTTCGCGTCGAGAATGACCGCACCGGCGCGCGTGCCGGCAAGCTGCGCGACGTACTTGGAATTGGCGAGGAAGGTGATCGACCGTGGGCCGGCCTGCGACAGCGCGGCGACGGAATCCACCGTCACCGCGGGGTCACCGCGCAGCTCACAGCCAAATCGCACCGCCAGTTCGCCGAGCGTCACTGTCATGGCGGCCGGCCGTTAGCGTCCCTGGCGGGGCGCGCCTCAGGGCTTCGCGGGTGGCTTCGCGGGTGCCGGTGCCGCGCCTGCGGCCGGCTTCGGAGCACGCGACTGCAGTAATGCCAGGACCGCAGCGGTGATGTCGACCGTGGGAGTGGCGTAAAGCACGCCTTCCGCGATCACGATGTCGAAATTCTGTGCCTTGGCGTACTCGCGGACTTCACCGAACAACAGGCGCTGCAGCTTGTTCATCTCTTCCTGGCGCTTGGCATTCGAATCGTCCTGCAGCTCGGCCTTCTTGCGCTCGATTTCGCGGGCGCTGTCACGCAGATCCTTCTCGGCCTTGGTGCGCTGGTCGGCGGCCATCGTCGCCAGATCCTTCTGGTACTTGTCGTTGCGGGCCTTCAGTGCCTGCTCCTGAGCAACGAGCTGCTGGAGGCGCGGGCCGAACTCGGCTCGCAGGCCGTCCTGAACGACTTTCGCCTGTGGCGACTCTTCGAACAGCTTGGCGATATCGACGACGCCGACCTTGATCTCGGCGGCGGCGGGCATGGCGAACGTCGCCGCGAACAGCGAACCCAAAAGAATCTTGCGGAAGGAAACCTGCACTGAACTTACCTCTTTATAAAGAACTGGCCCCTTAGAAAGCCTGGCCAACCGAGAACTGGAACTGCTCCACCTCATCTTCATAGAGATAGGCGTCGCCCTTGTACGCATTCAGGGGCAAGGCGTAGCTGAAACGGAACACTCCCAGCGGTGCAAGCCATTGAACGGCAACGCCTGTCGAGTGCTTCAATTTATCATACTTGAACGAGTAATCGACCGGCGGAGCGAACACTCCGGAAGGTCCAAGGAAGACATACCGGTTACCCGTCGAGAAGATGTTGCCCAGGTCGTAGAACAAGGAGAGCCGGGCCGACGACTGGAACTTCTGCGGCAGAGGGATGATGACTTCCGCCCTGCCCGTGACCTTCAGGTTGCCGCCGAACGGACGGCCGAAATCGTCCTTGGGACCCAGGCGACTCTCTTTATATCCGCGCACCGTCTCCGGTCCGCCGCCGTAGAACTGCCGATAAGGCGGCAGCGCCGTGGTGTCGCCGATGTCCATACCGTAGGCGAGATCCGCACCCACCTGCAGTGTGAACCGGCCAAACAGCGGGATGTACTTGATGAAATCGTAGCTCGCCACGTAGTACTCGACGTCGCTGACGCCGGGCAGCGTGTAGGCGAGGCCAAACGAATGCCGCATGCCGCGATCGGCAAACAACGAACGATTGCGGGTGTCAAAGCTCCACGAAGCGGTGAGTTCGATCGTGTTGTATTCGGTGCCCACGAGCGTGACGTCGCACGACGGTATCGTCGTGTCGTAGTCGATACATTCGCGGTAGGAGTCGCCGTTCGCGTCCACCCAGGCGATGGACTGGCGTGCGCTGCCGCCGACGCTCGTGAGCAGGCTCGATTTCTGGTACTGCAGGCCCATGCGAAGGCCCTGGTTCTCGCCGATCGGATAACCGATGTCGAAACCCGCGCCGATCGTCTCCGACGAGAAATCCGACGAGGCCGACACGAACTGGGTCTGGTCGCGATATGTGACGTTGCCGGTGAGACCCACGCCGTTAGGCGTGAAATATGGCTCGGTCATCGAAACTCCGTACACCTTGCTGTACTGGCCGGAGTTGAGATCGACCGATATGCGCCTGCCGGTACCGAGGAAATTCGCATCGGCGTAGTTGCCGCTGAGGATGAACGACTGGGACTCCGAGTAGCCGATGCCGCCACCCAGCTGTGCGGACGGGCCCTCCTCGATTTCGTAAATGACGTCGACCAGGTCGGTGGAACCGGGGACCGGCTTGGTCTCCGAATCGACCTTCTTGATGTACGGCAGGCGTTCGAGACGCTGCTTGGAGCGGTCGAGCGCAGCGTTCGAAAGCCAGCCACCCTCGAGCTGCCGCATTTCGCGGCGAAGCACTTCGTCGTTGATCTTCTCGACGCCGTTGAACGCGATGTGGCGCACGTAAACGCGGTTGCCCGGATCGACGAAGAACGTGAGCGACAGCTCTTTGTTAGCCGGGTCGCCTATGGCCGTGGGAACCGGATCGACTTTCGCGAACGCGAAGCCATCTTCTCCCAGGCGGTTCTGCAGCAGCTCCTGGGTGGTGGTGATGATCTTGCGCGAGAACGTGTCACCCGGCTGTACCAGCAGGTAGCGCCGCAGGAGCGGTTCCGGCACCACGAACGTCCCGGCGAGTTTCACTTCCTTGACCTTGAAAACCTCGCCTTCGTTGACGTTCACCGTGATGAAGATGTCGTCCTTTTCGGGCGCGATGGCGACCTGCGTCGATTCGACCTCGAAGTTCGCGTAGCCGCGGTCCATATAAAAGGAGCGCAGGTTTTCGAGGTCACCCTGCAGGTCCTCGCGCGAATAGCGGTCGTCCTGCTTGTAGAACGACAGCAGGTTCGGCGTCTTGAGCTTGAAGGACTCGAGGATGTCCTTTTCCTTGAACGTGTGATTGCCGATGATGTTGATCTGGCGGATCTTGGCGCGCTTGCCTTCGACGATGTCGATCTTGATCTTGACCCGGTTACCCGCGACTTCTTCGACCGTCGTATCGATGCGTGCCGCGTATTTGCCGCGCGCGCCGTACTGATCCTGCAGGAACGACTTCACGTCCTCGAGCACTGAACGATCGAAGGTCTTGCCCTGCGCCAGGCCCACGTTGCGCAGCGACTTGCCCAGGTCTTCAGTCTTGATGTCCTTGTTGCCCTTGAGCTCGAAGCTTTCGATGGTCGGACGCTCGTTGACCACCACGATCAGCATGTTGCCATCGCGGCGCAATTCCACGTCGCGGAAAAACCCGGTGTCGTACAGCGCGCGCACCGCTTCGCGAATGCGCTGCGGCGAGAGGGTGTCACCGATGTTGATCGGTAGATAGTTGTAGACCGTGCCTTCGGTGACGCGCTGCAGACCCTCGACGCGGATGTCGCCGACGGTGAATGCGGCCCCCTCCTGAGCATGCAACGGGGCTGTCAGCACAATTGCACTGACGGCACAAAGAGTCGCGAACCGTATGGTCAAGTCAGTCCCCTGGGAAATTCGTTCTTAATAATTCAAGTTGGACAGGTCGTTGAACAGCGCCACGCCCATGAGCAGCACCAGCAGCAGCAGTCCGGCCTGCTGCCCGACCAGGTAGGTGCGGTCGGACAGCGGGCCTCCCTTCGCCCACTCGACGAGCTGGAAGACGATCTGTCCGCCGTCGAGGATCGGTATGGGCAGCAGGTTGAGGAAGCCCAACGACAATGACAGCAGCACCATCAACATGAGGAAAGTGACGATGCCCGCATGCGCGGCTTCGCCGACCGACGTGGCGATGCCGATCACACCCGAGGTGTTCTTCCACGACACATCGCCGGTGAGCATGCGCACGAAGAACTTCGCCTGCACCGCCGTCATCTGCCAGGCCTTGCCGATCGAATACGAAAGCGCGCTCAGCGGCCCCACCACGGTGTGCGTGCGCATCTCGGGTGGATAGGAAAGGCTGACTTCCGCAGGCTTGAAGTGCAAACGCCCGACTGTCTGTTTCTCTTCCACGTCGCTGGACGCGGTGACGCGGCGGGTCACGTCGCTGCCGCCACGCCGGACGACGACGACGATTTCCTTTCCCGGGCGGGCGCGCACGTAGTCGCGAACCTCGGTGAAACTTCGCATCGTCGTTCCGTCCATCGCCTTGATCTCGTCGCCCACCAAAAGGCCGGCGCGGTCGGCCGGACCCCCCGGCGTAATCTCGCCGATTACAGCGGGAAACGGCGGCGTCCAGTATTCGAACCCCAGGCCCAGGTAGAGCTGGTAAGGCTCGGTGAGTTTGTGGCGCACGTCCGGATCGGAAATCGTGAGCGTGACGGTACGCTCCGCGCCGAGGCGGTTGCGCACCACCATGACCGCTTCGCCATCGTCGCTGACCGCGTCTAACAAGCCGAGCGTCGAGTCCACCTGGTCGAGCACCGGTTCGCCATCGATGCTGCGGATTTCATCACCGTTGGTGAGACCCGCGGCGGCCGCCGGCGAGCCGACGACGATCCGGTCCACCACCGCCTTCAGGTGATTGACGCCATTCGCCCAGAAAATGCCCCACAGCACGAGCACCGCGAAGAGGATGTTTGCCGCAGGACCCGCCAGCAATACCAGGATGCGCTGCCAGGGCGGCCGCCTGGTGAAAGCGCGCGGCAGATCTTCTGGCGCCACCGTGCCGTCGCGCTCATCGAGCATGCGCACGTATCCACCGAGAGGCAGCGCGGCGATGACAAATTCCGTGTAATCGGGCGCGGGGCCGACGCGCTTGTAGAGCGGCTTGCCGAAGCCCACCGAGAAACGCAGCACCTTGAAGCCGAGTTTGCGCGCCACCCAGAAATGGCCGAACTCGTGGATCGTCACCAGCAGACTGATGGCGACGATGAACCAAAGCGCGCTCCAGCCGATTTCCATCGAGCTCCCTTAGGCGTGCACGGCACGAGGCCGGATGAATGAGGAAGCGCGTTCGCGCGCTTCGGCGTCGGCCGCCAGCACATCGTTGAGATCGCGGATTTCGCCACCCGATGTGGTTGCCATCACTGACTCAATGACTGCCGGAATTCGTGCAAAGTTCAATCCACCGGCGAGAAAGGCCGATACCGCGACCTCGTTGGCGGCATTAAGTGATGCCGGTCGCAGTCCACCCGCGAGGGCTGCGTCCTGCGCGAGGGCCAGTGCCGGGAATCGTCGCAGGTCGGGGGCCTCGAATCGCAGGTGCCCCACCTTCACGAGGTCGAGGGATTGTACACCCGAGGTCACCCGCTCCGGCCACGCCAGCGCGTGCGCGATGGGCGTGCGCATGTCGGGAGCGCCCAGCTGCGCGAGCATCGAACCGTCGACGTATTCGACCAGCGAATGGACGATGCTCTCGCGGTGGATCACCACCTCGACCTGGTCCGGGCGCACGCTGAACAACAGGCAGGCCTCGATGAACTCGAGTCCCTTGTTCATGAGCGTGGCGGAGTCGACCGAAATCTTGCGACCCATCACCCAGTTGGGATGCGCGCAGGCTTCATCCGGTGTGACGCGGTCGAGGCGCGCACGATCGGCGTCGAGGAACGGGCCGCCCGAGGCAGTCAGCAGAATTTTTTTCACGCCCGGCGGCGCCTCGCCACAACGCGAATTGGGCGGAAGGCACTGGAACACGGCGTTGTGTTCGCTGTCGATGGGCAGAAGCATGGCACCGGAATCGCGCACGGTCTGCATGAGCAGCGGGCCCGCCATCACCAGCGACTCCTTGTTGGCTAACAACAAGCGCTTGCCGGCGCGCGCCGCGGCGAGCGTGGACCGCAGTCCCGCGGCCCCGACGATGGCCGCCATCACGCTATCCACCTCCGGCAACCCGGCGATCTCCTCGAGCGCATCGACGCCGCCTATCACCTGGGTCGGCGCCTTGCGCGCACGCAGCTCACCCTCGAGGCGTGCTGCCGCGGCAGGATCCGCGAGCGCGGCGTATGGAACGCTGAATCGCAGGCATTGGTCGGCGAGTTTTTCGACGTTGCGGTTCGCACCGAGAGCCACGACGCGGAAACGATCGGGGTGACGCGCGATCACGTCGAGCGTGTGCTCCCCGACCGACCCGGTGGAGCCCAGAATGGCGACACCTTTCACTCCATCACTTTTCATGTGATGACCTTGAGGCCGATGAGCGCGAATACCAGCGCCGGCGCCGCGGCGGTCACGCTGTCGATGCGATCCAGCATGCCGCCGTGGCCGGGGAACATCGTGCCGCTGTCCTTGAGGCCGGCCGCGCGCTTCAACATGCTTTCCGTCAGGTCACCGACGATCGAGAGCGCGGCCACGGCGACGCAGGTCATCACGAACGGCCAGGCGTCCAGCCCGAACAGCCATTTCGCCGAAGCCCAGGCGACGGCGCCGCTCGCCGCGATTCCGCCGAGCGCGCCTTCCCAGGTCTTCTTGGGCGACACGCGCGGCGCCAGCGGCACACGGCCTAACCACCGCCCCACGAAAAACGCGCCGGTGTCGCCGGCCCAGACGAGCGCGAGCGTGAACAGGACCCAGCGCGTGCTCTGCGTCGTGAACGTGACGTGCACCAGCGCCAGCCAGCAAGGCACGAGCGACAGGAATCCCGCCAGCGCTGCCGTAACCGGGGTAACACGGCCCGGCGCCAGGCAGAGCCACAGAAAAGCGATGAACCACCACGCCACCGCGACCGACACGGTGACGAGCACGAAGTCCGGGTACGAAGTATAGAAATAGAGGCAGACCACCAGCGCGAGCGCAACCGCCACTGTGAAGGCCGCGCGCGTTGCCGGGGTATTCTTGCCGATGAACCCGGCCCACTCCCACGCGCCGATCAGCACGAGCACCGTGAGCAGCCACACGGTCGCCACGGATGGAAGACCGAGCATCACGCCGAGCAGCACCGCGGCGAGCACGATGGCAGTGAGGACGCGTTCCTTAAGCACGGCGCGATGCCTCCTGCACCTGTGCACGGGTCAGGCCGAAGCGGCGCTCCCGGCTCGCGAATGCCACGAGCGCGGCTTCCAGGTCCGGAACGTCGAAATCGGGCCACAGCGTTTCGCAGACGTGCAGTTCGGTATACGCGAGGTTCCACAACAGGAAGTTGCTGATGCGGTGATCACCACCGGTGCGAATGAAAAGATCCGGATCGGGCATGTCACCGAGCTGCAGTTCCCGCCCGAAAAGACCTTCGTCGATGGCGTCGAGTGACAGCGCGCCGCTCGCGACCTGCCCCGCGAGGCGCCGTGCCGCCTGCACGATGTCCCATCGGCCGCCGTAACTCACCGCCACCTGGAGCTTCAGCCCCGGATTTGCCGCCGTGAGCTGTTCGCCCGCGGCCATGCGCGCCTGCAGCCTGACGCTGAGTGCGTGGCGATCACCGATGAATCGCAACCGCACCTTGTTCTTGTGGAGATCATCGACCTCGCGATCGATGGCGTCGAGGAACAGCTGCATCAAACTAGTCACTTCGACCGTGGGCCGTTGCCAGTTCTCACTCGAGAACGCGAACAGCGTGAGCGCACCGACACCGCGCCGCGCGCATTCTTCGATACACAGGCGCACCGGACG
>DASQJS010000006.1:0-3365 GCA_035630995.1 Steroidobacteraceae bacterium
CGATATTGATGTCGCCCTGAACGTCTTTCATGTTCTCGAGCAGCCAGCGTCCCGCCTTGCGGCCTTCTTCGACGAAGTCGGAGCCGATCAGCGACAGATAAAGAGAAGCGTCCGAGACCTCGACCGCGCGATCGGTGAGGATCACCGGGATTTTCGCGGCCTTGGCTTCGCGCAGTACCGTTTCCCAACCGGTTTCAACCACCGGCGAGAAGGCGATGACGTCGACGCGCTGGGCGATGAACGAGCGCAGTGCCTTGATCTGGTTTTCCTGCTTCTGCTGCGCGTCCGAGAAGCGCAGCGTAATGCCGGCTTCGGGAGCGGCGCTCTGGATGGAAGTGGTGTTGGCGGTACGCCATTCGCTTTCGGCGCCGATCTGGCTGAACCCGAGCACGATGGGTTTGGTGCCATCGCCGGGCGCGGAAGTCGATTCGCCGCCCGAACATGCCACGAGCAGGGCCGCGGCTGCGGCGGCCAGCGTCATCTGAATGAAGCTCTTCATCGTTCCCCCTTGAAGTAGTAAGTCCTGTGCAGAGCCGCCCTAGAGTGCGCGAACGCCACCGAAGGTGAAACCACCGACCGTGCGCGCCAGTGGATTGGCCAGCGGAGCGCCCAGTGCCGGCAGGGCGACTTCGAAGACATCGCCCGGCTGGGCGGCGAACCCGTCCGCGAAACTCAGGGTGGCGGTGCCAAAGAAATGCAGGTGCACGTCGCCCGGTCGGCGGTGCGCCTGGTATTTGAAATGGTGGTACTCGAGATTGGCCAGCGAATGGCACATGTTGGCTTCACCGGTGACGAAAGGCCGTTCCCACACGATCGCTTCGCCGCGGCGGATGCGGCTCATGCCTTCCATGTGCACTGGCGGCACGCCGGTGCGCAGCTCAGGTCCAATCGCGCAGGGCCGCAGCTTCGAATGGGCGAGATAGAGGTAATTCTTGCGCTCGGTGACGTGGTCGCTGAATTCGTTGCCGATGGCGAACCCCAGACGCTGCGGGGTGCCGTCAGGCGCGATGAGATACAGGCCGACGATCTCCGGTTCCTCACCGCCGTCCAGCGCAAAGTCGGGCGAAGACAGCGCCTGGCCGCAGGCGATGACGCTATCGCCATCACCTTTATAGAACCACTCGGGCTGGGCACCGGGCTCGCCGCCCATGCCGCCCTGGGGACGGCCGCCTTCAACGCCCCACTTGAACATCTGCATGGAATCAGAGAGCGACTCGGCGGCGAGTTTCTTGTGCATCTGGTCGCGCGTGGAAGCGCTGCCGTAGTGAGTGAGTCCCGTGCCGGAGACGAGGCAGCGCGCCGGATCCGGATGAAGGAGGGGCGGGAGCACGCGGCGCTCCTGCAGCAACGCCGTATAGGAGATGGTGGGTTTTGCCGCCTGTTTCGACGCGAACGCGTCCAGTGGCTCGGCCGCGGACGATGCCGCCTGCGCCAGCTCATAGGTCGACTTGAATGAACCGACACTGCCAACGGTGGCGCCGTCGTCAGTTACCCAGCCCACTCGTGGTTGACCGCTTTGTTCAAGGAATTGGATGAGTCTCAAGCGATGAATCATGAGATTCGTATGGATATCCAACAAGCCCGGGATTGCTACGGAGCTATATTCATCGGTATATAGATGCCTGGGACGGGGGAACACAACAAGATGTCGACGACTACGCCCTGGTTTATCCGCGCACGGCTCAAGACGCGTCAGCTCATGCTGCTCACGGCCATCTGCGATGAAGGCAATATTCATCGCGCCGCCGAGGTGCTGAACATGTCGCAGCCCGCGGCCTCGAAGCTCCTCAAGGACCTGGAGGACATGCTCGGCGTTTCGCTGTTCGAGCGTCAGCCGCGTGGCATGCGGCCCAATTGGTACGGCGAAACCATGATCCGGCACGCGCGCATCGCGCTGTCGTCCCTGCGCGAAGCCGGCCAGGAAATCGACGCGCTCAAGGCTGGGTTGTCCGGGCACGTGAGCCTCGGCGCCATCACCGGGCCCGCGCTCAGCCTCATCCCGCAGGCCATCATGATCGTCGCGCGCGAGAATCCGAAACTGCGCGTGGAGCTGCACGTGGAGTCGAGCAACGTGCTCATCGAGCAACTCGCGCAGGGCAAGATCGACATCATGATCGGGCGCCTGTTCGAGCGACAGGAAAAGACTGGCCTGCGTTATGAACGCCTCGCGGAAGAACCCGTGTCGGCAGTAGTTCGGCCTGGCCACCCGCTGCTCAATGTGGCGGGACTCAGTCTCGGCGCGGTCGAACACAAGCCGTGGATCGTGCCGCCGGCGGGCAGTGTGCTGCGCCATCGCTTCGACCTCATGTTCAGCGAAGCGGGTTTTGCGCCGCCGACGCAGCTCATCGAGACCGCGTCACTGTTGTTCGTGACCAAGATGCTTCAGCAGACCGACTTCATTGCGGTGGTGCCCACCGAGGTGGCGCGCTACTACGCGACCTATGGCATGGTCGCGCTGCTGCCGATGCAGCTTTCGTGCACGATGGATGCGTTTGGAATCATCACGCGAACCGACTGGTTGCTGTCGCCCGCGGCCACGGTGTTGCTGCGCGCGCTGAAGACGTCGGCGGTCAGTAGTTATGGCTGCACGCTGGACATGAAAAACCTTTCCTGAGCGTCCCTGATCGCTTCAACCATGCCAAAGCTCGTATGGTTCTCAATTAGAAAACTATTACTCGCGTATGTCTGTGCCTTGTACGCTGATGCGCGATGGACGTTCCAAAAAAGCGCAAGCGACGAAGTCAGGACTGGTTCGGCCGGGAAGGGAAAGACGGTTTCCTGCACCGGAGCTGGATCAAGAACCAGGGCTATCCGGATGACCTGTTCGATGGCCGGCCGGTCATCGGCATCTGCAACACCTGGAGCGAGCTGACTCCCTGCAATGGTCACTTCCGCGAACTTGCGGAGTTCGTGAAGCGCGGCGTCTACGAGGCCGGCGGTTTTCCGCTCGAGTTCCCCGTGATGTCGCTCGGCGAAACGCAGCTGCGCCCCACCGCGATGCTGTTTCGCAATCTCGCCAGCATGGACGTCGAGGAATCCATCCGCGGCAACCCCCTGGATGGCGTCGTGTTGCTCATGGGCTGTGACAAGACCACGCCCTCGCTGCTCATGGGCGCGGCAAGTTGCGACCTTCCCACCATCGGCATCTCCGGCGGCCCGATGTTGTCCGGGCAATTTCGCGGCAAGCAGATTGGCTCGGGCACGGGCGTCTGGCAGATGTCCGAAGACGTGCGCGGCGGGCGCATGTCGCAGGAAGAGTTCACGGCCGCCGAGTCCTGCATGCATCGGTCGAAGGGACACTGCATGACCATGGGCACGGCATCCACCATGGCGAGCATGGTCGAAGCGCTGGGCGTCGCGCTGCC
>DASQJS010000007.1:0-9138 GCA_035630995.1 Steroidobacteraceae bacterium
GAGGTGACGAAGCACCGCATCGGAGAAACGGAACGCGCCGGTGAGCTCGGCCAGGGTGGCCTGCTCGCACTCGATGTTCAGCAGCACGTAGTGCGCCTTGTGAACCTTCGAGATGGGGAAAGTGAGCTGGCGGCGGCCCCAGTCTTCGTGACGATGCACCGCGCCACCACCGGCGGAGATCATTCCGCGGTAGCGCTCGACCATGGCCGGGACTTGTTCGCTCTGGTCCGGATGGACCAGGAACACGATTTCGTAATGCCTCATGAATGCTCCTTGTGGATGTTAGCCACCCGCCTGAGGTTGGCGATGTGGCAAGGAAAACCGGCCAAGGTCTTTGCGGACCTAACCCGGCTCAAAACGGGCGCGAAGAATACTCAACGCCCAAGCCAATAACAAGGGTGTTGGCGAGCCGAAAACCGTGCTCCGCGGCATGATTTTCAAGTACTTAGGCGACTAACGGCCTGTTTTGACCGCCAGGCGCTGGCGCAGCGCCTCGTAGAGCAGCATTCCGCTCGCCACCGACACGTTCAGGCTCTCCACGGCGCCCTGCTGGGGCAGCCGGACCGTGAGGTCGCAGGTCTCGCGGGTCAGCTGCCGAAGTCCTGAGCCTTCCGCACCCATCACGAGGGCAATCGGACCACTGAGGTCTGACTCATGAGCGAGTTTCGGCGCCTCGGCATCCGCACCCACGATCCACAGTCCCGCTTCCTTGAGCAGACGAAGCGTGCGCGCAAGATTGGTGACGACGGCGATGGGAGTGGTTTCGGCGGCTCCGGCCGCCACTTTGCGCACGGTGGCGTTCATCTGCACGGCCCGGTCCTTGGGAATGATCACGGCAAGCGCACCGCACGCGTCCGCCGTACGCAGACACGCCCCCAGGTTGTGGGGATCCTGCACACCGTCGAGCACCAGCACGAATGGCGCGTTGCCCTTGTCAGTCCGGAGTTGGGCCGCCTCGAGTTGCTTCACGATCGCGGCGATCAACTCTTCCTCACGCCAGGCCGCAAGCGGCTGGACCTCGACATACACTCCCTGGTGCACGGCATCGCCGAACAGCGTCTTGAACGTCGCGGGTGGCACGCGCTTCACCGTCTTGCCAGCCTTCTGCGCGAGCGTCTGGATCTCCGTCATGCGCGCATCGGCGCGTTGCTCAGCGATCGTGACTCCGGTGACGCGTTCGGCGTGACGCGTGAGCAGCGACCGCACCGCGTGCAGCCCATAAACCTTTTCGCTCATCCCCTGCCCTTGGTCTTTGGCTTTGCCTGCCGATGTGGCGATTTCTGCATCCCGATCTTGCCCGGCGCGTCCAGCGTCACGAGTGACAGGTCGATGAGCCCTTCGATGGGATTCACGCTGGTCACGATGACGTGCACTCGTGCGCCGATTCCCAGGCGCCGCTTGTTGGCCCTGCCGACCCACGCCCGCCCGCCCGGCTCCATGACGTATTCGTCGTCACGAAGACTGTCGATATGCAGCAGTCCGTCCGTGCCCACGGCCGTGAGCTGCACGAATGCACCGAATTCCACCACCGTGGTGATGAGTCCTTCGAAGGTCTGTCCAATGCGATCGCGCAGGTACACGCACTTGAGCCAGGAATTCACATAGCGATCCGATTCATCCGCGCGCTTCTCGAGCTGCGTGAGCTCCGCACCGGCGAGCGTCAGTTGCCCGCCGTCGTATCGCATGCCGTAGGGATCCGAATCCGACAGCATCGAGCGCAGGCAGCGATGCACCACCAGATCCGGATAGCGGCGAATGGGTGACGTGAAATGCGCGTAGTGCTTGAGCGCCAGGCCGAAGTGCCCGATGTTTTGCGGCTGGTACACCGCCTGCATCATCGAGCGCACGATCAGCGATTCGATGAAGGGCCGTGACTCGTCGTGACCCAGCCGGTCGGTTATCGCGCGGAAATCGCGCGGGCTCACGTCTTCCGGGAACTCGGCGGCGACGCCCAGCGCGTTGAGCGTTTCGAGCAGAAGGTTGAGCTTCTTCTCTTCGGGTTTGCCATGCACGCGATACAACGTGCCGACACCCCGCAACTCGAGCTCGCGCGCCACGGCCACGTTGGCGAGGATCATGCATTCTTCGATGAGCTTGTGCGCCTCGTTGCGTTGATACATGTACACGCGCTGGATGCGGCCGGAAGCATCGAAGTCGAACTCGGCCTCGGCGGCATCGAACTCGAGCGCGCCGCGCTTGTGCCGCGCCTTGAGCAACGCGCGATAGACGTCCACGAGAGGCAGCAATTTTTCAGTGAGAGCCCCGAAGTCCGCCAGCGCATCGGGTCGCTTCTCGAACAGCGCGGCGAAGGCCTGGTCGTATGTCAGACGGCGCACTGATCGCATCACCGCCGTGTAACAGCGCGATTCCAGCAGCGCGCCCGTGCGCGAGACGATCATCTCCGACGCGAAGCACAGGCGATCGACGTTCGGCTGCAGCGAGCACAACACGTTCGACAGCGCGAACGGCAGCATCGGAATGACGCGCGTCGGGAAATACACGCTCGTGCCACGCTCGCGCGCGCTGGCGTCGAGCGCCGTTCCGCGGCGCACGTAGTAGCTCACGTCGGCGATGGCGACGATGAGCCGGAAGCCCTTGGCGTGCGGCTCGCAGTAAACCGCGTCGTCGAAATCCTTGGCGTCTTCACCGTCGATGGTCACCAGCGGCAGGTGGCGCAGATCGACGCGCCGCGACGCTTCGGCGGGATCGACTTCGTTGCCATAGGATTCCGCCTCGCGGACCGCCTCGGGAGAAAACTCGCGCGGCAGGTCGAAGCGCGCGATAGCGGATTCGCAAGCGAGTTCGACCGGCTTCTCCGGGTCGAGGCGTTTGACGATGCGAGCCTGGGGAGTGGCACCCGATCCCGCGTAACGCGTCACTGCCGCAATCACCCAGTCGCCGTGGCGCGCACCCGAGAGTTCTTCGGGCGGAACCATGCAACGCATGCCGATGCGCCGGTCGGACGCCGTCACGAATGCCGTGCGGCCATGCACTTCGAGCGTTCCGACGAATGATTTGGTGGCGTGCTCGAGGATTCTTTCCAGCCGGCCCGAATACCGGCCATCCCGGCCTTTCTCCACGGACACACGTACACGGTCGCCGTGCATGACGCCGGCCATCTGCGGAGGCGGCAGGAACACCGCTTCTTCCTGGCCTTCGACGCGCACGAAGCCGAAGCCCGCGCGGTTGGCGCTCACGATTCCCTCGGCGACCCGTCCATGACCGGAAGATGCGGGGGCACCGGCACCTTGAGGCCTACGTGCGGCCGGTTTTGGCGCATGGCGCGGGTTTTCATGACTTCCGCGAGATTTTCCGTTTCGACGTTTCAAATAATTCTTCCCGGTTCATGAAGGGACCATTCCTTTGAGGAATATGCCCTTCGATTGACAGCCAACAAAGTGGTGCGTACCTTTCGCCGCTCTTCGCACCCTGCCCGGGTGGCGGAATTGGTAGACGCACTAGTTTCAGGTACTAGCGAGTAACATCGTGGAGGTTCGAGTCCTCTCCCGGGCACCAATCAATTCAATGAATTACGCGCATTTCGACTGCCCATGGCAGCCTGCGCCGTGCCTGCGCGGATTCTACAGGTCAGCGCGCCCGGGCCGCGGCATTCCGCGGCGCCGTCCCGTTCCAACGCTTGAACGCGTGTGAAAACGCGCCGAGATCCTGGAATCCCAGCAGCCAGGCGATCTGGCTGATCGAGAGGCTCTCGTCTCTCAGGTAGCGAGTGGCCAGGTCACGCCGGATCTCGGTCAGCATTGCCGAAAAGCTCGTACCCTCTTCGGCGAGATGCCGTGCCAGTGTTCGCTGGCTCATGCCGAGACGTATCGCGATGATGGACGCGCGCGCCTTGCCATGCGGAAGCGACGCGGCGATCTCGTTTTCCACGCGCGTGCGAACGGATCCACGGTTGGTTGCCCGGCGCGCATACGCGTCTTCGCAAATCGCGACCAGCACGCGGTTGAGATACGTATCCGCATTCACCAGGGGAAGATCTCCGACGCTTTTCGCGAAAATGACTTCGTCCATCGCGGCGCCATACTCGATGTTGCAGCCGAAGTAGGCTTTCATTTCACCGACACCTGAATTGGCCGGGTGCGCGAAACTCACGCGCTGCGGAGTGACAGGAACTCCCGTGAATTCCCTGAGCAGGCGCGTCATCGTCGCGGTCCAGAATTCCACCTGGTGCCGATCGCGGTAACGGCTTACCCCGGTAAAAAGAGTACGGATGCCGATCACGCGTCCGTCGATGAAGCTCTGCACCACGCCCTCGTTCACCAGGGTGCTGTAACGCGCGGCGCGCTGGAAAACCTCGGTCAATGTACCGGAAGAAGCCAGCACGTAGTAATACAGGCCGACTGCGCGCGGCTCGCAGTGCTGCGACATGTGGAACCCCAGCAGCTCGTCGTCCGCGGCTGCCGCGACCAGATTGAGGAACTCCACCTGGTCGCGAACCCTTACTCGAACACGCGGGTCGTCTATCTGACGGCGCGACAGACCGGCGCGTTGCAGAAGGGATGTCGCGGCAATGCCGGAAGCCTTTGCATGCGCGAAAGCGAGCCGTGTGACGACGCCCATCGCACGTGGAAGCTGCGTGCTGCGCTTCACGATACGGGTCTTGTGACTCATAGCGACAAATCTCTGGCCGCGGGCAACAAGACCCCCAATGTCCGGTGCACGTATAAAGCGCGCCAATTCAACCGGGAACCGGGGCTCGCGCAGATGGAACTAACAACCGAAAAGCGCGCGCGTACACCCGGCAAGATGGGCATGGAAAAAGACCGAAAGACGATCGCAATCATCGATGACGACAATGGGATTCGCCAGGCACTAAAGAGAGTGCTGACTGCCGCCGGGTTCAGCGTCCACATGTTCGCCAGCGCCGAAGACTTCCTCGCCAGCATGAACTCCTGCGCCGCAGGGTGCGCCGTGGTCGACCTGGAACTCGGCAAGATGTCCGGTTTTGAACTGGCCTGCCATCCGGACATGGTTGCGGCGAAGATCCCGATCATCTTCATCAGTGGCACCGCCGATGAAACGGCTCGCGCCAGCGCGATGGCCCTGGGGTGCGTCGAATATCTGCGCAAGCCGTTCATGCCGATCGAACTGCTCGGCGCGATTCTCCGCGCCACACAGGGCACCCCGCAAACTTCCTGACCTCGGGCCATCCTCTATCTACCCGCCCGTCGAGCCGCCGGCTCAATGGGACGAAGGGCCAATACAGAATCGCGGCCATCCTGCGTAACTTCGCCGATCCAATCGTCGGGAAACCCGGAGTCACGTCATGGAACGCCGCGCTCTGCTGATCGGTTTGTCCCTGCTGCCACTCCTGATCGCCGGCACTGCCGCATCTCAAACACTGCCGGGTTCGCTGCAGTCGCTGTCAAATCCCCTGGTTAGCAAACTCACGAGCTCGCTCGGCGTGACCCAGGCGCAGGCCGAAGGCGGCGTCGGGTCGATCCTGGCCCTCGCACAGGAAAAACTCGCCAAGGGTGACTTCGACAAGGTCGCGGCGCTCATCCCCGGCGCCAGTGACTACCTGGAAAAGGCCAGGAGCCTGGGCGCGATCACCGGACCTTTGCTGAACGGCGCGGGTCTCAATGGCGCGCTCGGCAAGCTCGGCATCGACGCGGCAACCGCCGCGAAGTTCGTTCCCTCGGTAACCAAGTTCGTGAGCAAGGCCGGCGGCAGCAAACTCGGCGGGATGCTGGCCAACGCGCTGAAGTGAGCGGCGCGCGGCCGCGCCCGTCATTCGTGGTCGAGAAATTGCGCGAGCTCGTCGCGGGTTTCTTCGATGTGTTGCATGGTCAGCTGCCGCGCCTGGCGCGCGTCACCCTCCGCCCAGACTTCATAGAGCGCATTGTGTTCGCGCGTCGCCCGGCGTACGCGCCCGACCGGCAGAAGGTGCATGCGCACGTAACGCTGCGACATGGTGTGCAAACGGCTCAGGACTTCGGCGGTCACCGGCTGTTGATGCGGCACGATGAGCGCCAGGTGAAAGGCGCTGTTCAGATTGCCTATGTCGCTCATCGTCTTGGCCGCCAGCGCCTCATTCAATGAACGCAGCGCTTCGCGCGCCGCGATGTGGTCCTTGGCCTTCGCGACCCGCGTGCCGTCGTTGACCGCGGCAGGCTCGATCGCCAGCCGGAGGCGGAAAACCTCGTCCACCTCGGCGGCGAGCAACGGCCGCACGCGAAAGCCGCGATGAGCCTCGATGTCGATGAGCCCTTCGGCGCGCAAACGCACCAGCGCTTCGCGCACCGGAATCTTGCTGACACCGAACTCGGCGGCGATCGAATCCTGGAGCAGCGGGGAGCCGGGCGAATATTCACCGGTGAGGATCTTGTCGCGGATGCGCGTGGTGATCTGCCCGCTCATCGTCCTCATCAATGGTTCGTTCATCGGATTCCCCAGCAGAATGGATCGGAGGCGTCGAGCAACAGCGTGCTCTCCGCGATGACATGGGCACGACCGCTGATGAGCGGCACGATCGTTCCAGCAGACCGGTCCAGCCAGCGAAAACTTGCACAGAAGCTGCTGCCGATGACGCTTTCCTGGATCCAGTCTTCGCCCTCGGCGAGGGCGCCGTCGGCGGCCAGGCAGGCGAGCTTGGCGCTGGTACCCGTGCCGCAGGGCGAGCGGTCGTACGCCTTGCCAGGGCACAACACGAAGTTGCGGCAGTCGGCGCCGGTGTTCGGCGACGGGCCAAACAACTCCACGTGATCCACTTCGGGAAAGCCCTGCGCATTCAACGCCTGGCGCACGCGCCACGTGAAATCGGTCAGCGCCTCGACATTCTCGAGCGCAAGCCGCAGATCCTTCGCCTCGACCAGGAAGAACCAGTTGCCGCCCCAGGCGACGTCGCCGCGTACCGCGCCGCTACCCGGAACTTCGACCGTGACGCCCTTTGCCTTGCGATAGCTAGGCACGTTGCCGACGTCGATACGGCCGTCAGCGTGCAGCTGCGCGGCGACCGCCCCCACCGGCGTGTCGATTCTGAGCACGCCCGGCGAAAGCCGCCCGGCATGCGCCAGCGACGCGACCAGGCCGATGGTGCCGTGTCCGCACATGCCGAGGTATCCCACGTTGTTGAAGAAGATGACGCCGACGCTGCAGTCGGCGCGGTGAGGCGCACACAGCAGTGCGCCGACCACCGTGTCCGAGCCGCGCGGCTCGTTGACCACGGCCGAACGGTAGGTATCGAACCCGTTGCGAAAGCGCTCCAGGCGAGCTTCGAGAGGTCCATCTCCCAGGTCCGGCCCGCCGTCCATGATGAGGCGCGTGGGCTCGCCGGCGGTGTGCGAATCGATGACGCATATCCGTAGCATGGCTGACCTGTTTCCTAGTGAGCGTAGATCGTATACGGTAGCCGCATGGCTGAGCAAGAAACGATCGCAGTCCTCGGTGCGGGGGTCATCGGCAGTGCGATTGCCTGCGCGCTGGCGCGCGAAGGCCGGCACGTGCTGCTCATCGATCGGGCACCACCGGGCGAAGCCGGTGCCAGTTTCGGCAATGCGGGGCACATCGCCACCGAGCTGGTCGAACCCCTGCCCTCGCCTGAACTGCTGTTCGCATTCTGGCGCGAGCTGTTCGCCTTCGGCGGCGTGCTCGACATTCCTTTGCGGCGGTTGCTGAAATTCTCTCCGTGGGCAGTGCGGTTCGCGCGGGCCGCTTTCCGACGTGCAGAGAACACGCGCCACCTTGCGCCCTTCGTGCGGCCGGCAGTACCGGCGCTGATCGGGATGCTGGGCGAGATCGGGCGTGCGGATCTCATCCGCCAGCACGGCCACTATGAAATGTGGCTGGGCGGTGATGTCGCGCGACGTGCGCGCCACCAGGCCCTCGCCATGGAGAAGCTCGAGGTGCCGACGCAGACGGCGCCGGCCGAACTCGTCGAGACCGCGCGACGCGCCGCGCGCGCCGACACGGCAGCAGGCCTCTTTTTTCCGAAGTGTGCGCACGTGCTCGACCCTCTCGAAGTGGTGCGCGCGTTTGCAAACGCGGCCATGGCGCGCGGCGCATCGTTCATGCAGCGCGAAGTGCGTTCGTTGCAAGCCCGCCGCGACGGCATCCAGATCATCACCGACGCCGGGCCGATTGCCGTGCGCTCGGCAATCGTGTGCGCCGGCGTGTGGTCGGCGCCGTTGCTGGCGCCGTTCGGCCTGAAGGCGCCGCTCGAGGCTGCGCGCGGCTATCACGTGCAGATGCCCGGCGCGACGCCGCTCGTCGATGCCCCCATCCTCTACTCCGACGCCAACATCGTCGTGACACCCATGGCCGGCCGCGTTCGCGCCACCAGCTTCATGGAATTCGCCGGAACCGACGCACCGCCGGATCCGCGCAAGCCTCTGTGGTTGCGCGACACGCTGCGCGGCCTCGGTTATTCCTGTGTTGAACAACCACCGAGCTGGGTGGGCTCGCGTCCGGTTCTGCCGGACTATCTACCCGCCATGGGCCGGGTGGCTGCGGCGCCCAACCTGCTCTACGCCTTCGGGCACCAGCACATCGGTCTCACGTTGTGCGCGGTGACCGCGCGGACCATGGCCGACCTGGTCGCGGGGCGCACGCCCGCGGTGGACGTTTCCGCATTCGACTTACGACGATGGAGCTGACATGAAGAAATGGTCTGGTGTGTTTCCTGCGACGACTACCCAGTTCGCGAGCGATGAGCGCCTCGACGTCGCCGCCACACAGAAGGTCGTCGACGCCCTCATCGATGACGGCGTCGACGGCGTCATCTGCATGGGGACGGTGGGTGAGAATTGTTCGTTGAGCGCCGCGGAGAAGCGAACCGTCCTGGCCGCCGTCAGGGAAACGGCAGGCGGACGAGTCCCGGTGTTATCCGGGGTCGCCGAATACACCACGGCGCTGGCCGCCGACTACGCGCGCGACGCCGAGAAGGCTGGCATCGATGGCCTCATGGTGCTGCCCGCCATGGTCTACAAGTCCAATCGTCGCGAAACCCTCCATCACTACCGCACCGTCGCCCAGGCTACAGGCCTGCCCATCATGGTCTACAACAACCCGGTTTCTTACGGCGTGGACATCACGGTCGACATGTTCGGAGAACTCGCCGACCTGCCCAACATCGTCGCCATCAAGGAATCCACCGAAGACACGCGCCGGCTCACGGACCTG
>DASQJS010000008.1:0-3359 GCA_035630995.1 Steroidobacteraceae bacterium
GACGTGCCGCAATGCGGCTACTGCCAGGCGGGTCAGCTGATGTCCGCGGCCGCGCTGCTGGAAAAAAACCCGGCGCCCACGGATGCCGACATCGATACCGCGATGGCGGGCAATGTGTGCCGTTGTGGCACCTATCAGCGCATACGCGCGGCCATTCACAGCGTCGCCGCCAAGAGGAAGAGCTGATGAACGCGTCAATGAATGCCACCGTCGACGAATCATTGCGCGATCTGATCCGCGAGATGGAGCTCGGCACGGCGGCCGCGCCCTTGCGCGCCATCAAACTGGATCGCCGCAGTTTTTTGCGTCTGACGGGGCTCGCGGGCGGCGGCCTGGTGCTCGCGTTCTCGGTGGGCCGCGAAGCGGAAGCCGCGAGCGCCACCGCCAATGCGGGCGGCGAGTTCACTCCCAACGCCTTCCTGCGTATTTCACGCAACGGCTCGATCCTCATCTACAGCAAGGGTCCCGAGATCGGCCAGGGCATCAAGACTGCGTTCCCATTGATCATCGCCGAAGAGCTCGACGCGAAATGGTCGGACGTGCGGGTCGAGCAGGCGCCGGTGAATCCCGCGGTGTACGGACGGCAGAGCGCGGGCGGCTCGCGTTCGATTCCCGACAGCTGGGATCAATTGCGTCGCGCCGGAGCCGTGGCGCGCCACATGCTGGTGGGCGCGGCCGCCGTGCAGTGGAAAGTGCCGGCCGAAGAATGCACCACGCGCGACAGCGCCGTGTGGCATGGCAAGCGCAAGCTGGGTTACGGCGCACTGGCCGCGAAGGCGGCGACACTTCCGGTGCCTGACGCAGCCACGCTCAAGCTCAAGGATCGCAAGGACTATCGACTGCTGGGCAAGTGGTACACCGGCGTGGACAACCGTGCCGTGGTCACGGGCGCGCCACTGTTCGGCATCGATCAGACGCTGCCGGGCATGAAGATCGCCGTGTACCAGCGCTGCCCCGCCGTGGGCGGCAAAGTACGCAGCGCGAATCTCGCCGAGGTCAAGGCGCTGCCGGGCGTGCGCGATGCTTTCGTCATCGAAGGCAATGGCAAGACCACGGAAGTAATGCCGGGCGTCGCCATCGTCGCCGATACCACCTGGAGCGCCATGCAGGCGCAACGCGCGCTGCGCGTGGAATGGGATGAATCACAGGCTTCGCAGGACAGCTGGAGTGCGTTCGCCAAACGCGCCGCCGAGCTTGCCAAACTACCTGCGGGCGAAACCACGCTACAGAACACGGGCGCCGTGGACAGCGCGCTGGCGAGTGCAGCGAAAACCGTTTCGGGTTTCTACACCTACCCCTTCGTGGCGCATGCACCGCTCGAGCCGCAGAACTGCACCGCCTGGAGCCATGACGGCATCATCGAATTCTGGGCGCCGACGCAGACGGCCGATCGCGCGCTTGCCACCGTCGCCGGCGCACTCGGTGTTCCGGTCGAGCAGATCAAGATCAACCAGACCCGCGTCGGCGGCGGATTCGGCCGGCGCCTCATGAACGACTACATGTGCGAGGCCGGCGCGATTGCCCAGCGTTTCAAAGGCCCCGTGAAACTCACGTGGTCGCGCGAGCAGGACATGGCGCACGATTTCTTCCGCGCGGGTGGTTTCCACTCGCTCACCGGTGGCGTCGACGCCGCCGGCAAACTCATCGCCTGGCGCAATCATTTCATCACGTTCACGCATGACGGCAAGGCGCCGTCCAGCGGCGCCGGCTGGTCGGGACAGCAATTCCCCGCGCAGAACCTGCCTAACTACCAGCTCTCGCAGACGATGCTGGCGCTGAAGACCCCCACCGGCCCGTGGCGCGCGCCGGCGTCCTGCTCGGTGGCCTGGGTCATCCAGAGCTTCATGCACGAGCTGTCCGCGGCCGCGGGCCGCGACCATCGCGAATTCCTGCTCGAAGTCATGGGCGAGCCGCGACTGCTCGAAGGCGGACTGCATACCGGCCGCGCCGCGGACGTCATCAGGCTGGTTACCGAAAAAGCCGGCTGGGGGCGCAAGCTGCCCGACGGGCACGGCATGGGCCTGGCCTTTCACTTCAGTCACGCGGGCCACATCGCCGAAGTGGCCGAGGTCAGCGTCGACGCGAACAAGCGCGTGCGCCTGCATCGCGTGGTGGTCGCGAGCGACATCGGTCCCATCGTCAACATGAGCGGCGCCAACAACCAGTGTGAAGGCGCCGTGGTCGACGGTTTCAGCACCATGGCCGGCCTCGAGATCACCATGGAGAAAGGGCTCATCGAGCAGGCAAACTTCCACCAGTATCCGATCCTGCGCATGCCCAACCACCCGAAGGTTAAGGTGCACTTCATTCAGAGCGACAACCCACCCACAGGCGTGGGCGAGCCGGCGCTGCCGCCGGTGGCGCCGGCCATCTGCAATGCCATCTACGCGGCCATTGGCCACCGCGTGCGGACGCTGCCGCTCACGAAGGAAGGGTTCACGGTCGCGTAGCTCATCGAACGACTCATCCGGCAGCAGCCGGGTCGGCCCGCGTGGTTTTGCCTGGGCCAAAAGGATCGGCTAGTGTCGAAGCCAAAATTCGAACACGTAGCAACGCCCGGCCTGGGACCACCGCATGATTTCGCCGTCGGATCTCACCGATCTGATTCATCGCGCCCAGAATGGCGACTCCGGCGCCGTTCGCCTGCTATTCGGCGCGGCCTATCCCGAGCTTCGCAGAATCGCCCGTTCCCGCCTGCGACGTTCGAGCCGTGGCACGCTGCTCGACACCACCGCGCTGGTGCACGAGTCGTACATGCGCTTCGTCAAGAGCGGCCGGTTGCAGATCGAGGATCGCGTACATTTTCTCGGCTACGCCGGCCAGGTCATGCGTTCGGTCATCGTCGATTTCGCGCGCGAACGCCATAGCAAGCGGCGCGGCGGCGGACAGCACGAATTGACGCTAACCAACGGTATTTGCGCGGACGACGGAGATGCCGCCGAGCAGATTCTGCAGATCCACGAAGCAGTGGATGGACTAGCCAAACACGATCCGCGCATGGTGAGTGTCGTCGAGCTGCGCTACTTCGCCGGCCTCACCGAGGCCGAAATCGCGGAAGTTCTCGGCATCGGCTTGCGGACCGTGCGCCGGGACTGGGAGAAAGCGCGGCTGCTGCTCGCGGAGGCGCTGTCATGAGCGAACAGCGCGGTGTTTCGCAGCTGAGCCGGCTTCTCGACGAAGTGCTCGACCTGCCCCCGCAGGCGCGCACGGAGTGGATAGACGCGCTGGCTCCCGAGTTCGATGAGCTGAAGCCGCGCCTGCGGGCGTTGCTGGCGCGCTGCAGCAGCGTGGAGTCACGCGACTTCCTTTCGTCGTTGCCACCTCTCGGCCCCGCCACGACCGGCGACGATGCGGTTGTC
>DASQJS010000009.1:0-8335 GCA_035630995.1 Steroidobacteraceae bacterium
CGACATGCCGGTGTACGGCGGCGAACTGCACACCTCGACCGCCGCAACCGCCGCATTCGTCGAGTCCATGGACGACGACTTGAATACGCCCGAAGCGATCGCCGTGCTCCAGGGGCTGGCGCGGGATCTCAATACTGAACGCACGGCGAAGGGCGAGAGCGCCAAGGCCAAATTGCTGGCGTCAGAGCTGCGCGCGCTTGGCGGCGTGCTCGGCGTTCTCGGCGAAGATCCGGGCAAGTTCCTGCGCAGCGCGGCGACGGTGACGGGCACGGACGAGGGCGGGACGCCAAGGCTTCCCGGATTGAGCGACTCGGAAATCGACACGTTGGTGGCGGCGCGGATAGCCGCCCGCAAGGAAAAGAATTTTCCCGAATCCGACCGGATCCGCGATTTGCTGGTCGCCGCCGGCGTTGCACTCGAGGACAAACCGGGCGGGATCACGCTTTGGCGGCGTGGTTAACCAACTTTCCAGTCAAATTGACCCGTTGCGGGTGCCTCCGTATCATTCGCGCCCCCGTATGCCGGGGTGGTGATGCCCCGACGGGGCGGTGAATCGGCTCGGGGCATGGCGCAGTCTGGTAGCGCATCTGCTTTGGGAGCAGAGGGTCGCAGGTTCGAATCCTGCTGCCCCGACCAACCGATGAGCGCCAGGGGTCTGTGAGGTAGTCTTCCGTACCAGCTGTGCGCCCGTAGCTCAGTTGGATAGAGCACCGGCCTTCTAAGCCGGTGGTCGCAGGTTCGACTCCTGCCGGGCGCGCCATTTGCTGGATTTAGAGAGTTTGTTTCAATGGTGGGCGTAGCTCAGCTGGTAGAGCCCCGGGTTGTGATCTCGGCTGTCGTGGGTTCGAGTCCCATCGTCCACCCCATTTTTCGCGTCCTGCGCCTTCTGGCGCTGTGTGCCGGCCTCCTGCTGGCAGGCCCTGCTGTCGCCGCGGACGCGGTTCCACAGTTATTCGTGGCCGGCGATTCGACCGCCTCGGAATACCAGCCCAATCCCAAGGATCAGCAGGGTTGGGGCGCCGTTCTGCAGCCCTTTTTCGACGAGAAGAAGCTGCGCGTGGTCGACGTGGCGCGCGGCGGACGCAGCAGCCGCACCTTTATCACCGAGGGTCACTGGGACCGGATGCTTACCGACGTGCACGCCGGTGATTTCGTGATCATCCAGTTCGGACACAACGATTCGGGCGCGGTGAACCAGGAACCGCCCGGCTCGACGAAACCCCTGCGCGCACGCGGCACGATACGGGGGATCGGCAGCGAGTCCGAAGAGATCGACAACGTGATCACCGGCAAACACGAGACCGTGTATTCGTTCGGGTGGTACCTGCGCAAGATGATCGCGGACACTCGCGCCAAGGGTGCGACGCCGATCCTGTTCACGCTCACCAAGACCAACAGCTGGAAGGACGGGCGCATCCCGTGCGCCAGCGACAGCTATCGGTTGTGGACCTGGCAAATCGCCACGACCGAAAAAGTGGCGTTTGTCGATCTCACGCGCCTGATCGCGGACCGCTTCCAGCGCGAAGGCGTGGATGCGGTCACAGCGCAGTTCATCGACGACACCGTGCATACCAACATCACCGGCGCCGAAGCCAATGCGAAAGACGCGGTGGCGGGATTACGCGCGATCAAGAAGCTGAAGTTCGGCTCGAAGTTGTCCAGGAGTGGGCGCGCCATTCGCGCCGATCGCGGACGGCCCAAAGATTCGGTCTGTCCGAAACTCTAATCGCGCGTGAAGCGGATTACGGGCTTCTTCGGTAACGGTGCCGCTTCATCGAGATAGAAGCTGGGATGCGGTGGCTGGTTGTAGGCCACATTCTGCCAGGCGACGGCCAGCCGGTATTGCGGATCCTGCATCAGCGTGACCATCCGATGCGGTGTTGGAATGGTCGAGGTGTAGATGCGCAACTCCTGGTTGTCGCGCGTGCGCCAGATCACTTCTTCACGCCAGTCACCCCAGATGTCTGCTGACAACGCCGGAGTCGCCTTCGTGCCGTTGTTAGAAGCGCACGGGTGCGCGACGAGCAGCGGTTCGACAGTCTGCGACTGCCAGTTCCACTTGCTGATGACGTTCTGGTCGAGAAGTTCGCGCAGCAGGTCGCCATCCCACCAGATGGCAAAGTTGGTGGATAGTCCGGCGGGCCGGCCCTCCACGAACTTCTTGCCGTGCACGTCATACATGCCGCTCATGCCGGCGCCCGCGGCCCAGGATTCAGCGCCCGGAAAACGCGGGTCGATATTGAACGCCACGCCGCGACCGGGCCCTTCGCCCTTGTCGCCGCCGCTTTCGTCCGCCTTCACCGAGGGAATGGTGAAGAGTGCTTTGCCGGAGCGCGCATCGCGCAGGCTCATGCCTTCAGGGCCGAAACGCTCCTGGATGTCGAACACCTCGAGTCCGGGATTGGCAGGATCGAGATCGCTGACGTGCAGGGCGTCGCCGTGGCCCCAGCCTGTGGAATACAGGCCCTTGCCGTCGTCGTCGATGACCGCCGCGCCGTAGACGATTTCGTCGCGGCCGTCGCCATCGACGTCGGCCACCGAGAGATTGTGGTTGCCCTGGCCGCGATATGACTTGTTCTTCTCCGAAGAATCGCTGTCGAACACCCACCGGCTTTTCAGGTGTCCGCCGCGCTTGTCCCGGCGGAAGTCCCAGGCCGCGAGCACGGCGCGCGTGTAGTAGCCGCGCGCCATCACGATGCTCGGATGTTCGCCGTCGAGATAGGCGACGCCGGCCAGGAACCGGTCGATGCGGTTGCCGTGCCCATCGCCCCAGGTTTCCTTCATCTGCTCGGGCGTGGGGCTGTCGGTGTCGGGATTGCGCCTGGGTAGATAGGTCTCGCTGGCCAGCGCCTTGCCGGTCAAGCCATCGAACACGGTGAGATATTCCGGTCCGCTCAGGATGAAGCCCGCGCCAGGTTTTTCGCCGGCGGACTCGGGCGTGAGCCAGCTGGCATCGGGGTCGCCCAGCACCTTGCCTGTGCCGTCGGTGGTGCCGTCGGCGGTCTTGCAGACGAATTCCGCGCGCCCGTCGCCATCGAAGTCGTACACCAGGAACTGCGTGTAGTGCGCGCCCTCGCGAACGTTGTGGCCGAGATTGATCGTCCAGAGCAAGGCGCCATCGAGCCTGTAGGCCTGGAATACCGGCGCGTCGGTGACGCCGGGTTGAGAGTTGTCTTTGGCCGCACCCGTCTGATGGAGGACGATTTCGTACTGCCCGTCACCGTCGAGATCGCCAACGGACGCGTCGTTTGGCGTGTAGCCGGCAGGCGTCTGCAGCGCGATCGAGTGGTAGGGCAGAGCCGGCGCACCGGCCTTGATGTGAAACGGCGCGCTGCGCGGCTGTTCGACGCCGTCGATCACTGCTGCGACGAAGTACCGAGTCTCCCGATCGAGGCGGGCGTTCGAGTCGAGCAGCCAGGTGCCTTTATCGAGTGGCTGCGGATTCAGTCGAAGGGCGCCGGTTTGGGTCGCGGACTGCGACGAGAATCGGCCTGCGTCGGCGGCGGCCGGGGGCCGTTCCGTCTCGCGATATACATTGAACGCGACACCGTCCGGATCGTCCGCGAGCAGCCGCCAGCTCAGGAACACCTTGCCATCGCTTTGCTGGACCGCGACGAGACCACGATCGAGCCTTTCCATGTAGCGCAGTTTTTCCTTCGCGCCGAGTGGCAACGCCAGAAGCGTGAGCGCCAGCGCGCCCGGCATCCATGCCCGAATTTTCATGACTTCCCTTTTCCCCAGAGTTCTTCGTATTTCCAGCCGGTGAGGTCCTCGACCACCGCGCGGTTCTCGGGAGTGGGCTCGGTGCCCGGCTGATTCTTGAAACGCTCGATCTCGTCCATGAGCACGGTGTGAGTGTCGCGATTGAGCCTGAAGCGCAGGCTGACGAGGAAGCCGAAGATCATGAGACCGAGGCTGCCGACCAGCATGATGGTCACCGCAGTGTTCACCACGTGCACCGGCTGGATCTTGACGCTGCGAATGAGCCCGCTCGCATCGAGGATCGGGCCCACGGCAAATGCCACCCCGGACTGCAGCAGCTTGCGTATGAAAGTCATTACGCCCGCGAACGCGCCTTCACGCCTGCGGCCCGTCACGATTTCATCGACGTCGGGCATGTAGTTGTACACGCTCCACGGGATGAAGTTCAGCGCGCCGCGCCCAAGGCCGGCGATGACCGCGACCGCCAGGAACCAGCCGATGTCGGCCACGCCCGCGAAGTAGAGCGTGGCGAACCCGAGAATTCCAAGACTGAAGAAGCCGAGCGCGATGCGATAAGAAGCCGCGGCGTGGATGCGCAGCGTGAGCCAGATAGCTAGACCCACGGAGACCAGCTGCGCGCACGCCATCCACGTCGTTATCGATGAGGCGGTGGCGACCGATCCCAGGAAGATGAACGCGATGATGTACGACAGCACGAGGTTCAGTACGTCCTGGCTGATGTAGCCACCGATGTACATGCCGAGGTGCAGGCGGAACGCGCGGATGCGCAGCGTCGCCCATAGTTCATGGAACAGATCGGTGATCACGTGGAACGGCGAACCGCCGGTGTCGCGAGGCGCAATGCTCGCGATCTCCTCGCGCGGCCGCTCCCAGGTGAACAGGTACACCGCGAGCGCCACGAACACGAAGAACACCGAAAAAATCACGCCGAGGTAGAGGAATGTGGCGCCCGATTCCTTGCCGCCGAGCTGCGCGATGATGACGCCGGGCAGCCACATCGCCGCGATGTTGGCGATCTGGCCGCAGATGATGCGCGCGCCCGCGAACTTCGCCTTGGTCTGGTAGTTGGGGGACATCTCCGCGGCCAGCGTTTCGTACGGGATGATTTCCATCGCGTACACCAGCTCGAAGAAACAGTACGTGATCAGGTAGTACCAGAAGCTCTGGCCATCCACCCACATGAGCGCGAAGCTCGGTACCAGCGGGATCGCGAGCAGGATGAAGAAGCGGCGGCGGCCGAATTTCTTCCCCAACCACGTGTTGTGGAAGCGGTCGGAGATGTAGCCGATGACCGGCGAGAAGAACGCGTCGAGCAGGCGCGCGGTGGCGAAGATAATCGTGGCCTGCGTGGCCGAGAGCCCGCAAAAGGTGGTGTAAAAGAACAGGATCCAGAAGCCGATGATCGACATCGCACCGGCGCCCAGGAAGTCGTTGCTTCCATAGGCGAGGTAGTGCCCGAAGTGAACCCTGCGTGCCGGTGTGCTCATATGAACGCGCGCTTGAATTCGCCGAGCGCGAGTATGGCCATGGCCTGGCCGTAGGGCATCGAGGTGAGCGGAATCTTCCGGTAGCCATCCAGGTCGTTGAACACTGGCGTGCCGAAGGAAACGTTCTTGAGCTCGCCCGATTTGTCGATGTTGGCGAGCACCGCTTTCAGCGCGCGAATGCCGGCTTCTTCGTATTCCTTGCCGATATAGCCCTTGCGCACGGACTTCAGGATGCCGTAAGCGAAGCCCGCGGTGGCGGACGCTTCGAGATAGGACTTCGGGTCGTCGATGAGCGTGTGCCACAGGCCGCTCGCGTCCTGGTGTTTCACCAGCGTGCGGATCTGCTGAAGGTGGGTCTCCAGCAGGAATTCTCTCAAGCCATCGCCGGGCTGCAGGTCGAGCAGTTCGATGAATTCGGGGATGGCGATGGTCACCCAGCAATTGCCGCGCGCCCACAACGCGTTGGCGAAATGGTGGCGGCCGTCGAAGGTCCAGCCGTGGAACCACAGCCCGGTCTTGCGATCGACCAGGTACTTGATGTGCAGCATGAACTGGCGGCGCGCTTCCTCCACGTATTGCGGCCGGCCTAGCAACCTGCCGATCTTGGCGAGTGGCAGCACGCTCATCATCAGCGTGTCGTCCCAGAGCTGCTCGCGGTTCTCGGAGTTGAACACGATGTGCTGAAAGCCCATCTCCTCGGTGCGCGGCAGGCCATCCATCAGCCACTCCGCCCACTCGTCCAGGTAGGGCAGCCAGGAACTGTCCGGGCTTTCCTCGTATAGATAGGCGAGCGTGAGGAACGGCGCGACGGTGTTGATGTTCTTGGTGGGCGTGCCCGCGGCGAAGCGATCGCGGAACCAGTTGAGCATGATCTCGCGGCAACGCGCGTCGCGCGTCATCTGGTAATACTTGTAGATGCCGTACAGCCCCACGCCGTGGGTCCATTCCCAGTCGTTCCAGCCCTTGGTGTCGATGACGCGGCCGTCGGGCAGGCGCAGCAGGAACTCACCCGAGGTGTCCTTGATCTCCACGAGATTGCGGATCAGCAGCTGGATTTGGCGGTCGATTTCGGCGGCTTGAATACCGTGAACCATGTTTGGCACGAAAGAACTCCTGGAAGACGTCTGACTAATCGAGATGAAACATGGGAGTGAGCGGCCACTCGTTCGGCCGCCCGTCGGGCTGCGTGTACATCAGGTCCTGCATGTACACCCACCAGCGCCGCATGACCGGGTGGCTGGGCAGGAGCTCGCGCTTGTTGTTGTCGCGAAGCTTGAGCACTGCAAACAGGTGCATGTCTTCCTCATCGAGGAAGATCGAATAGTCGTAAATGCCGGCTTCACGCAACAGTTGCGCGAGCTCGGGCCAGATCTCGTCGTGACGGCGCTTGTATTCGTCAACGGTGCCGGGCTTGAGCTTCATGCGGAATGCGTAGTTCATCTGGCCGTCTCGCTCAGCACGACGATGGACTTCGCGGGCACCTCGACGTGCACCAGCCCCTGCTGGACACGCGCGCCTTTGAACGCCGCGGGTTTTACGGTCTCGGGCTTGTCGAAGGTGTTGTGCGCGTCCATTGCGGTGGCCGTGAGAATGGTGCCCGAGACTTTCTTCAACGTGGCGCCCGGAGTCCTGATGGTTCCGCTCACCGCTTCGCGCGGATCGAGATTGACCAGCGCGATGTGCAACTTGCCGTCGGCGCCGCGCGCGGCGGAGACGGTGAGAGTGGGCGCGCTGGTTTCGCCCGATTTGTGTTGTGGCGCCTCGAGTTCCACCGGCAAATGCGTTGCGCCGCGGAACGGCTTGTACATATGGAACACGTGGTAGGTGGGCGTGAGCAGCATCTTTTCCTTGTCCGTGAGGATCATGGCCTGCAGCACGTTGATCATCTGCGCAATGTTGGTCATGCGTACCCGGTCGGCGTGCGCATGGAAGATGTTCAGGTTCACGGCCGCGACTACCGCGTCGCGAAGCGTGTTCTGCTGGTAGAGGAAACCCGGATTGGTGCCCGGCTCGACGTCGTACCAGGTGCCCCATTCATCCACGTACAAGCCGACGCGCTTCGCCGCGTCGTACTTGTCCATGATCCTGGAGTGCTCAGTGACGATCCACTCCATGCGCCAGGTGCGTACGAGGGTCGCCCACCATTCGTCTTCGGTGAACTTCGTGGCGGCGCCTTTCACGTCCCATTTGCCCGTAGGCAGCGTGTAGTAGTGCACGCTGATGGCGTCCATGTGCTTCGTGGCTTCGCGCATCAGCACTTCGGTCCAGGGCAGGCCGCTGCCATTCGAGCCGCTGGCGATGCGCACGGGTTTCGCGCCTTCGGGCGTCTTGAGGAAAGTGGCGTAGTGACGATAGAGGTCCGCGTAGTACTCGGCGCGCATGTTGCCGCCGCATCCCCAGGTCTCGTTGCCGACAGCGAAGTAGTTGACCTTCCACGGCTTGTCGCGGCCATTCTTGCGGCGAAGCTGGGCGAGCGTGGAGTCCGAATCCGAGGTCATGTACTCGAGCCAGTCCGCCATCTCCTGCGGTGTGCCCGTGCCGACATTGCCATTCACGTACGTGTCGGCGCCGATGAGTTCGGCGAAATCCATGAACTCGTGCGTGCCGAACGAGTTGTCCTCCACCACGCCGCCCCAGTTCGTGTTCACTTTCCGGGGACGGGATTCGCGCGGACCAATCCCGTCTCTCCAGTGATACTCGTCGGCGAAGCAGCCTCCCGGCCAGCGCAATACCGGGACGCCGAGTTCCTTGAGCGCGGCGACGACGTCGTTGCGATAGCCGCGCGTATTGGCAATCGGGGATTTCTCGCCGACCCAGATACCTCCGTAAATCAGGCCGCCCAGGTGTTCGGCGAACTGACCGTAGATTGTGGGGTTGATCACGGCGCCCGGCGCGTCGGCGCGCACGGTGATCGCAACGGGCGCTGCGGCACCGAACGCCAAACCCGCACCAGTCAGGCAGGCAATGCCCGCGAGAGCGTGCAACAGGAAGCTTCGTTTTTTCATGGCAACGACTTGAGGACAGGAAGAGGAGGGTGCGAGGGATCGAAACTGCCGGCGTCGGCTGCCAGATGCTTCGCAAGCCCTGCCGTGAGCTCGGGCGGCGCGATCCGCAATCCCTCGACG
>DASQJS010000010.1:0-3632 GCA_035630995.1 Steroidobacteraceae bacterium
TCATCATCATCCTGGCGCGTTGCGCACACAGCCGCTGGATGATCCCGACAAACTACCGGCATTCGTCGCGCAGATTGCCCGCAACCTGGTCATTGCCGAAAGGCGCAAGGAGCGCCGCCGCAAGACCGACGTCGACAGCGAAGCCATCGACGCGGTCCCCGACCATGCCCAGGGCCAGGAACAGGACGCCCAGCGCGAATCGGCAGCCGTGGCTATCCGTAAGGTTTTGGCTGAAATGAAGTCAATTCGCGATCGATCGCTGTTGGTGCGTTATTACTTGAGGGATGAAGACAAGAAGGACATATGCAGGGAGCTCGGCCTGACCGAACCGAGCTTCAACGTAGTCCTGTTTCGCGCTCGGGCCCGATTCCTCGAACTGCTCGAGAAGCGTGGCATAAGCGGCGAAGACCTGTTTTGCCTGGTATTTCCTGCCTTCATCGCAACGCAACATTGGTGGAATTGAAATTGACTGAACAGCCAACCGCTGGACGCTATGTCGCCGGAACCCTCACGGATGAAGAGGTTGCGCGCTTTGAGGAGTCGATGATCGAACGCCCGGACCTGGCAGCCGATGTGAACGTGCGGCGGCGCATCAAGGCTGGCTTGTCCTTGCTCGAGGAACGCCGGGAGCTGGATACATTGCTCGCGCCGCCCGTGAATCGTCCCCAACCCCTCCGTTATGCGGCCGCGGCCGCCGTCCTGGTGATCGCGGTCGGGCTTTGGAGCGTATGGCGCATGCAACCCGCTACTCCGGTGCAGACCATGTTCGCTTCGGCGGACGCCGGCATGTCGAAGGTGGCCACAAGCTTCATGCTCGTCCGGACACGCTCCGCGCAGTCGCCTGCTTTCAGTGTCCGCCGCAATGACGGGCTGGTGCGTCTGCAGATTCTCATCGACGACCCGGCCGGCGCTCCATTCACGGCGAGAATCGGTGACGAGGAAATATCCATCACGCGCCTCATCGACGGCTTCGCCGAGGTCTACCTGGATCCACGCAAGCTCGAATCGCGTGGCTACACGCTGGCGTTGAAATCGCGTTCGGGGGCTGAACAGCTCTTCCCGTTCGCTCTGACCGTGACTCCCTGAAAAAAAACGGCGCCCGGTTGTCCGGGCGCCGTTCCTTGACTATCAAGGGCCGTCGAGGGGGTGACGCCAATGATTACGCAGCGAGCTCGGCGGAACCGGCGACGACCGGCTTGCTCTGCTCGAATTCCAGGGCCACGGCCACGGCGTGAATCGTCGCCGCAATGCGCACCGCGCTCTGGATCGCTTCGCGCGACACATCATGTGAACGCAACTTCTTCTCATGCGAGGTCACGCACAGGCCGCAGCCATTCACCGCCGACACGGCCAGCGAAATCAGCTCGAAGTCCAGCTTGTCGATGCCGTGATTGGCGATCACGTTCATGCGCAGACGCGCGGGCATGGTCTGGTACTCGCCGTCTTCCACGAGATGCAGGAAACGGTAGTAGATGTTGTTCATGCCCATGATGGCCGCGGCCGCTTTCGCGCCCTCGACCTCCACGTCCGCGAGGTGAGTTTTTGACTGCATCTCGACGCTGCGCGCAAATGAGGTGTTGCGCGCAGCGATCGCCGAAGCCAGCGCGATCGACCAGATCTGCTTCTCGCTGAGTCCCGGCGCGCCGTTCGTCGTCAGCACGCTGCCGAGGTTCAACTTGAGATCGCGCGCATAGTCGGGCAACGCGTCTCTAATCTGCTCAATGTTCATCACTGACTCCTTATTCCTTATTGCGTGGCCTTCTCAGGCCGCCTTCAGCGTGTCTTCGCCCTGCTTCCAGTTGCACGGGCACAGTTCATCGGTCTGCAGTGCGTCGAGCACGCGCAGCACTTCGTCCGGGCTGCGGCCGACCGAGAGATCGGTGACGTACACGAAGCGGATCACGCCTTGCGGATCCACGATGTACGTGGCGCGCTGCGCAACGCCAGCGTCCTTGTCGAGGATGCCGAGCTCGGTCGACAGCTCGCGCTTGATGTCCGAGAGCATCGGGAACGGCAGCGTCTTCAGCTCGTCCTTGGTGCTGCGCCAGGCGTGGTGCACGTACTCGCTGTCGGTCGAAACGCCGAGCAGCTGCGCGTCGCGCGCCTTGAATTCCTTGTCGAGCTTGCCGAAGGCGGCGATTTCCGTCGGGCACACGAAGGTGAAGTCCTTCGGCCAGAAGAAGACCACGCGCCACTTGCCTGGATGAGAGTTCGGGTCGAAAGGCTGGAATGCCTTGGCCTGGTCGTTGGAAACGACGCCGGTGAGCGAATAAGCGGGAAACTTCTGGCCGATACCTAACATTCAAATACTCCTTGGTGAAACACTGGCTGGGCTCTGCGGGGGCAGGCCTGGCTGGAATGGCGTGCATTCTCAGGGGCAAACCCGGTTTCGGCTAATCAATTGATTGTATAGACTCGATAGAGAGCATCTATGGCGGACCTCAAACTCAAGGACCTGCGATACCTGGTCGCCGTGGCGGACACCCGCCACTTCGGGCGCGCGGCCGAACGCAGCTTCGTGAGCCAGCCCACGCTCTCGGCGCAGCTCAAGAAGCTCGAGGAATACCTGGGCGTGCAGCTCATCGAGCGCGCGCCGAAACGCGTGTCGCTCACCGTGGCCGGCGAAGAGATCGTCGAGCGGGCGCGCCGCATCGTCGAGGCGAGCGAGGAGATCGTCGAACTGGCCAAGGGCCACACCGACCCGCTTTCCGGGCGGCTCAAGCTGGCGCTGCTGCCCACGATCGGCCCCTATCTACTGCCGAACGTGGCGGGCAAGCTGCGCAAGCAGCTGCCGCGGCTCGAGCTCATGCTGTACGAGTATCAGACCGACGTGATGCTCGAGAAACTGCATTCGGGTGAAATCGATGTCGGAATCCTGGCACTCCCGGTGCCGCTCGACGGGCTCGAGTCCTACGAGTTGTACCGGGAGCCATTCACCGTGGCCATGCCGGCGAACCATCGGCTCGCCGGGCGCTCGAACATCAAGGTGGCCGACCTGCACGACGAAACACTGCTGCTCCTCGAAGACGGCCATTGCCTGCGCGACCAGGCGCTCGAGATCTGTTCGGGCACCGCGTTGCACGAGAAGCAGGATTTCCGCGCCACCAGTCTCGAGACGCTGCGCCAGATGGTGGCCGCGGGCGTCGGCATCACGCTGTTGCCCGAGCTTGCCGGCCGCGGCGCCTACGGCGCGGCGCGCGGTGTCACCATCAAGCCCTTCGCCAAACCCGTGCCGACTCGCACCATCGGCGCCGTGTGGCGCAAGTCGAGCGCGCGGCGCACCGTAATCCTGGCGCTGTGCAAGCAGATCGAGGCACACGCCCTGTGAGTCGAGCGTGAGCGAGCCATGACAAAAGCGCCTCATCGTGCTGCGGCCATCGCGGCGCAGCCGTTGCGCCTGCGTTGCGCGGACGGTCGTGAGCTCGCCGCTCACTGGATACCCGCGGTGCAACGGCGCGCCGTGCTGGTCGTCAATCCCGCCACGGGATTTCCGCAGACGTTTTATTTCCGCCTCGCCAGTTACGCGGCCGAGCGCGGCTACGACGCGCTGGTTTACGACTACCGCGGCATGGGTGCTTCTGCGCCCGCGCGTCTTGCCGAAGAGACTTGTCGCATGAGCGACTGGGGCCTGT
>DASQJS010000011.1:0-9144 GCA_035630995.1 Steroidobacteraceae bacterium
GACATCAGCTACCTCTCGGGCGATGGCCGCTACGCCATTCTCGGCGACATGATCGACCTCGATTCCGACTCCAACCTTTCCGAGACCCGGCGCCGCGGCATTCGCGCGCGCATGATCGAAACCGTTCCGGAAAACGAGATGCTGGTGTTCTCGCCCAAGGATCCGAAGTACACCATCACGGTGTTCACGGACATCGACTGCGGCTACTGCCGCCGCCTGCATTCGCAGATTGCCGATTACAACAAGCTCGGCATTCGCGTTCGTTACATGTTCTTCCCGCGCTCCGGCCCCGACACCGAGTCGTGGCACAAGGCCGAAGCCGTGTGGTGCGCCTCGAACCGCAACGATGCGCTCACGCGCGCCAAAAATGGCCAGGAAGTCAAATCACCGAAGTGCCCGACGGAGATCATCAAGCGCGACTACGAGCTCGGGACCAGGCTCGCCGTGACAGGAACGCCGGCCATCTTCCTGGCGAGTGGCGAAATGCTGCCCGGCTTCGTGCCCCCGGGCGAGCTCATGCAATACCTGAAGACCGGGAAGATGTAGGCGCGAAACTCCCGGAACTGGTCCGGGTCAGGTTTCGAGCAGCTTCTTTTTCTCAGCCACACCTTCCCACTGCTTGGCATCGGGCGGGGCGGCCTTCTTCTCGGCAATCACCGGCCACTTCTTGGCCAGGTCGGCATTGATCTTCTTGAACTCTTCCTGACCGGCCGGAACCTCGTCTTCCGAGAAGATCGCTTCCACGGGGCATTCAGGCTCGCACAGCGTGCAGTCGATGCACTCCTCCGGGTCGATGACCAGGAAATTGGGACCCTCGTGGAAACAGTCGACCGGGCACACCTCGACACAGTCGGTGTACTTGCACTTGATGCACGATTCCGTGACCACGAACGCCATCGATCAATTCCTTGGGTTTGAAGCGGGATTTTGGAGGGGCGCCATTCTGCCCTAGAAACGCCTCTGCATCTCGGCCACATGGTGCCGTTCGACACCGGCCGCGCGGTCCTCGACGAACCGGCGCAGGGCATATTCGGTGCTCGGAAACGCCAGGTCGCTCCAGGGTATGTCCTTCTCGTCCACCAGCTTCACTTCCAGGCTTTCGTGGGTGACGCCGAATTCCGGGGTGCGCATGCGCGACCGGAAGAAGATGTGCACCTGCCGGGCGTGCGTGACATTGGCGACCAGCAGGAGGCTGCCGATCTCCACATCGATGAGAGCCTCTTCCCGGGCTTCGCGCGCGGCCCCGGCCTCAAGGGTCTCGTCGTTTTCCATGAACCCCGCGGGGATGGTCCAGTACCCCTGGCGCGGTTCTATGCCGCGCTTGCAGAGCAGGATGCGCCCCTCGAAAGACGGCACGCTGCCCACGACGAGTTTCGGATTCTGGTAGTGGATGGTCCCGCAGTTCTCGCAGACGTGGCGCGGCAGCAAATCGCCCTCAGGAACTTTGAGGACGACTCGGGTGCCACAGTTACTGCAAAAGTTCATCGATTAAGTGGTGCCGGGAGAGGGAATCGAACCCACACGCCTTATAAGGGCAACGGATTTTGAGTCCGCCGCGTCTACCAGTTCCGCCATCCCGGCGCGGGGCCGGAAGTATAGCCAAGGCGATGCGCTGATTTGCGACCTTTAGCGGCCGCCCGGCATCTAAGCCATAAGAAAATGCAAAGACTCGCGGAAATCCAGGTCCCGGCAGACGAGCTCAGCGCCGCACGAGCGGGCGACGCCGTCGCGCGCAGCGCGCTGTTCGAGCGCGTGGCGCCCGCCACGCTCGGAATCATCCGTCGGCTCGTGGCGCAAAAGGCGATGGCCGAAGACCTGTTGCAGGACACGCTCATCGCCATGTTCGAGCACCTGGACGATTATCGCGGAGAAGCGCCTTTTGGAGTCTGGGTGCGCAGTATCGCGGTCAGCCGATGCCTCATGGCTTTCCGCTCGCCCTGGCATCGCGCGCGAGTCGCGCTCGAGTCCTGGACGGAGGAAAGCTGGAGCGGGCCGGAGGTTGAAAACCGCACCTCGGATCTCATCGATCTCGATCGTGCGCTCGCCCGCCTGTCGCCGGTCACGCGCGCGGTCGTCTGGCTGTACGACGTCGAGGGCTGGTCTCACGAGGAGATCGCCAGGGCATTCGACCGGACGTTGAGTTTTTCGAAGTCGCAATTGGCGCGCGGCCATGCGCGGCTGCGCAACGACTTGTTACCGCCGGTGAAGTCCGGAATCGGCATTCCGCTCAGGAGTGAGTTCGATGGACATTGAAGTGAAGGATGCCGAGCTGGTCGCCGGACTGAAGCGGCTCGATGCCGCCGCGGCGCAGCCCGACGTGAGCTTCGGTTATGGAGCCCTGATCGACCGCCATGCCACGCGGCAGCGGCGCGATCGGCGCCGCCTGGCGATGGCGCGCGGCACGGCCAGCGCGCTGGTCATCGCCCTGGTGGGCGTCAGCCTCTGGCGGTTCGAACAGCAGCCGGTCGGCTCGCCGCTGGATGGTGTCGAGGCGCCGGCGCCCGTGGTCGCAGCGCCCGCCAGCCAGCCGCGCATCGTGCGTGCCGATACCTATTTCGCGGTCGCGGCGCTGGAGGATCACATCGCCAGCATCGACGACGCGCTCAATGACGCGCGCCTGAGCGGTGGAGCCGCCGACGTCGCCCGCCTGGAGCGCGCGCGTGCGTTATTGGTCGATTCGTATGTGAGTGTGCGTTACGCCGAAATGGTGAGCGCGAACTTCTGACTGGTTGCCGGAGAATTTTCATGAAACAGTTGATGCTGGTTTGTTTGTTAGCCGCGAGCTCGATGGCGTTTGCCGATACGCCCGCGGCGGATACCGCGAAGCGCGAGGCCGAAGAAGCGAAGACGCGCGCCAAGCTCGAAGAGGCGCGCGCGCGGCTCGACAAGGCGGCGCGCGAAGTCGCGGAATTGTCGGGCCAGCTCGGTGCGCACGCGCGCCACGACGTCCGGTTCATCGCGGGCGGGCCGTCGAGGGCAGTGCTGGGAATCCAGGTGGATCCGCGCAGCGACAGCAAGGGCGTGCGCGTGCTCGGCGTGAGCCCGGGCGGTCCGGCGGCCGAAGCGGGCCTGCTCGACAGCGATCTCATCATTGCACTCGATGGCGTGCCCACCACCGGCGGGGATCCCGATCGCGCACTCATCGAGCAGATGCGCAAGGTGAAGCCCGAGCAGAAAGTGAAGGTTCGCGTAGTGCGCGATGGCAAGAACAAGGATCTGACCGTCGTTGCTCGGCCTATGGCATTCGATGAACGCATGTTCAACGTGCGTTTGCCCGAGGGGGCCATGGGCGCCATCGGCGGCAACTTTGACGGCATCCAGAACATGCCGATGGTGAAGCACTTCCGCGCGTTCGTTCCCCGTGAGTTCGGCGGCATGGAGCTCGCGAGCATCACGCCGAAGCTCGGTGCCTATTTCGGTGTGACCGAGGGCGTGCTCGTGGTCCAGGCGCCGGAGAATGACGCATTCAAACTCGAAGACGGTGATGTGCTGCAAGCCATCGATGGCCGCAAGCCCGATGATGGCGGTCACGCGCTGCGCATCCTGCGTTCGTACAAGTCGGGCGAGAAACTCAACCTCACCGTGCTGCGCCAGCGCAAACCCGTGACGCTCGCGGTGACCATGCCGGAACGCCCGGATATGGGTGACAACTTCATGTTCGAATCCATGATGCCGCCCACACCAGCCATGCCGGCGATGCCGCCGTCGCCGCCGATTCCGGCCGTGCCGGGAGCGGGGGCCAGCACGCTCGAATGACGTGACAAGGATGATGGCGGCCATGGGGCGGTAAACTCGCCGCCGTGCGCCGCTCCGACTTCACTTACGAACTTCCACCCGAACTCATTGCCCAGCAACCGCTCGCCGAGAGATCGGCGAGCCGCTTGCTGACGCTCGACGGCGCCACCGGCGCGCTCGCCGACCGGCAGATGCGCGAGCTGCCGCAGTTCGTGGCTCCCGGCGACCTGCTGGTCTTCAATGACACGAAAGTGATTCCGGCGCGCCTGTTCGCGCTCAAGGAGTCCGGCGGCAAAGTGGAGCTGCTGCTCGAACGGCCCCTCGATTCAACGTATGCACTGGTGCACGCACGCGCCAGCAAGGCGTTGCGGCCGGCCATGGCATTGCAAAGCCGCGGCGGAATCATCAGGACCATCGAGAAGCGCGGTGACCTCTGGGTGGTCGAACTACCGGAAGCCGCGCTCTCGTTTTTCGAACGTTACGGCCAGATGCCGCTGCCGCCCTACATCCGGCGCGAACCCGACGCCACCGACAGCACTCGCTACCAGAGTGTATTTGCGCGCAAACATGGCGCGGTTGCCGCACCCACCGCCAGCCTGCACTTCGACGAGCCCTTGCTCGCGGCACTCGGCGAGCGCGGCGTGCAGACCGCGTTCATCACGCTGCACGTGGGCGCAGGAACCTTTCAGCCCGTGCGTACCGACGCGGTGGGCGCGCACGTCATGCACGCGGAATTCGTCGAAGTGGGCGCGGCGGCCTGCGCGGCCATCGCCGCAGCGCGTGCCCGTGGCGGGCGCGTCATTGCCGTGGGCACGACCGTGGTGCGTGCGCTGGAAAGCGCAGCGGGCGCAGGGACGCTTGCGTCATACGTGGGTGATTCATCGCTGTTCATCGTGCCCGGATTCCGCTTCCGGGTCGTGGATGCGATGTTGACCAACTTCCATCTGCCCGAATCCACGCTGCTCATGCTGGTGAGCGCATTTGCCGGCCGCGACGCCGTGCTGGCGGCATACCGGCACGCGGTCGCGGGGCAATATCGCTTTTTCAGTTATGGTGACGCCATGTTCGTGACCCCCCAGCCCAACGCCCATTCATGACAGCCGAGTTCACTTTGTTAGGTACCGCGGGCCTAGCGCGCCGCGGCCGCCTGAAGCTCGCGCACGGAACCGTCGAAACGCCAGCATTCATGCCCGTGGGCACCTACGGCACGGTCAAGGCGATGACGCCCGAAGAGCTCCAGGGGCTCGGCGCCGACATCGTGCTGGGCAACACGTTTCACCTGATGCTGCGTCCGGGCAATGACGTCCTGCGCGCGCACGGCGGGCTGCATGGATTCATGAACTGGCGACGGCCGATCCTCACCGACTCCGGCGGCTTCCAGGTGTTCAGTCTCGAATCGCTGCGCAAGATCACCGAGGAGGGCGTGCAGTTCCGCTCGCCCATCGACGGCAGCGCCGTGCGGCTGACACCCGAGGATTCGATGGATACGCAACTCGCGCTGGGTTCGGACATCGCGATGGCGCTCGATGACTGCACGCCGTATCCGGCCACCGAACAACAGGCGCGCGACTCGATGGAGCGTTCGATGCGCTGGGCTGAGCGCAGCCACGCTCACTACTACAGCAATAATCCAACCGGCGAGTTGTTTGCCATCGTGCAGGGCGGCATGCATCTGCCGCTGCGACTGGCCTCGCTCGAGACACTGCAGAAGCTTCCGTGGAAGGGGTTCGCGGTAGGTGGACTCGCGGTGGGCGAACCCGAAGAAGACCGTTTGCGCGTGTTAGAGGGTTTGTTGCCGAACATGCCCGCCGACAAACCGCGCTATCTCATGGGCGTGGGGCGGCCTCAGGACATCATCGCGGCAGTGGCCCGCGGCATCGACATGTTCGACTGCGTCATGCCCACGCGGCACGCACGTAATGGGCACCTGTTCACGTCCCTGGGTGTGGTGAATATCCGCAACGCCGCCCACCAGGCGGACACCGGGCCGCTTGACCCGGCCTGCGCCTGCTATACCTGCCGGAATTTCTCGCGCTCCTATCTGCGTCACCTGGACCGTTGCAACGAAATCCTGGGGGCCAGGCTCAATACGATTCACAACCTGCACTACTACCTCGAGCTCATGCGCCGGCTGCGTGCCGGCATCGAAGCCGGCTCGCTGGATGCGGTGATTCGCGACTATGTCCGTGAAGTGCCCGATCCCGCGCAAGTCTCTGTGGCATAAATTTTTTTTTCGGCCAAAATACGCGGCCGCGCCGCCTCCCGGGGCGCCGTTTTTTCCGTCACGTGTGAGATAACACCATGAATTCATTGATCCCCGACGCCATGGCTCAGGCCCCTGCCGGCGCCCCTCCGGGCGGCGGACTGTCCATGTTCGTGATGATGGGCCTGTTCGTCGTCATCTTTTACTTCCTGCTCATCCGTCCGCAGCAGAAGAAACAGAAAGAACACCAGGCGATGCTGGGCAAGCTCGCCGCCGGCGACGAAGTGGTCACCACTGGCGGCATCGTCGGCCGCATCGTGGAAATCAGCGACAACTTCATCACGCTTGAAATCTCCGAAGGCGTGCGCATCAAGGTGCAGCGTTTCCACGTCACCTCGCTGGTGCCGAAGGGCACGCTCAAGGGAGCCTGAGGTCTTAAATGCTCGAGTACGCGCGCTGGAAATATGTGCTCGTTGCCGCGGTTCTGGCGGTGGCGTTGGTGTTCGCCCTGCCTAACTTGTTTGGCGACGACTACGCCCTGCAGATCGCGCGCAAAGATCGCAGCGCCATCGACAGCGCGCAGCTCGCGACCATCGAGTCCACCCTCAAGGGCGCCGGCGTCAGCTACAGCAAAGTGGAGCTCGACGGCGACAACGTCACGGTGCGATTCGACACCAGTGAAGCGCAGCTCAAGGGCCGCGACATCGTCAAGGACGAGAAGACCGGCCTCAGCAAGGAATACGTGAACGCGATGATGTACGCGTCGCGTGCCCCGCGCTGGATCCAGGTGCTGGGATTGCGCGCCATGCCGCTCGGTCTCGACCTTCGCGGCGGTCTTTATCTGCTGTACCAGGTCGACGTCAACGGCGCGGTGGAGAGCCTGCTCAACACCTACGACCAGGACTTTCGCCGCGTGCTCCTGGCCGAGAAGATTTCCTTCTCTGACATCAATACGCTAACCGTCGATTCGGAAATTCCCAATGGCTTGCGCGTGCTGCTGCCCGCGAACGCCGATCTCGCCGCGGTGCGCGCGGCTCTCAAGAAGGCGCAACCCGATCTCGCCTGTCGTGACGCCGTCGTCGCCGATGGCGCCGCGGTCGACTGCGTGATGACCGAGCAGCAGGTCCGCGAGCGCCGCAGTTTCGCCATCACCTCGAACATCACCACGCTGCGCAATCGCGTCAACGAGCTCGGCGTGTCCGAGCCCCTCGTGCAGCAGCAGGGCGTCGATCGCATCGTGGTGCAGTTGCCCGGCGTGCAGAACTCCGCCGAGGTGAAAGACATCCTTGGCAAGGTGGCGACGCTGGAATATCGCCTGGTCGATCCGCGGCCCATCCCCGCGAACGGTCGCGCGCCGGTGGGCGCCAAGATCTACGACCGCGTCGAAGGCGGCCAGGTGGTTGGCAAGGTCATGCTCAAACGCGACGTCATCGTCACCGGCAACCAGCTCACCAACGCGACCGCCACCACCGGGCAGAGCGGTCCGCAGGTGGACGTGACGCTCGATAGCGCTGGCGGCGATGAAATGCTGAAGACGACGCGCGCCAATCTCGGCAAGCCCATGGCCGTGGTGTTCATCGAACAGCGCAGCGAGACCACCGAAGTCGATGGCAAGCCGGTTACGCGCAACATCAAGGAAGAGAAAGTCATCAGCGTCGCGACCATCAACGGCGTGTTCGGCAACCGCTTCCAGACCACTGGCCTCACCATGAACGAGGCGCGCGAGACCGCGCTGCTGCTGCGCGGTGGCGCGCTGGCGGCACCCATCTCCATCGCCAATGAACGCGTCATCGGTCCGCAGCTCGGCAAGGCGAACATCGAGAAGGGCGTCAAGGCGCTGGTCATCGGCATGGCCGCGCTGTTCCTGTTCATGATCCTCTACTACCAGGTGTTCGGCATCGTCGCCGACCTGGTGCTGCTCGCCAACGTCGTGGTGCTGGGAGCGCTGCTCACCATGATGGGGGTGGCGCTGTCGCTGCCCGGCATCGCCGGCATCATCCTCACCGTCGGCATGGCGGTGGACGCGAACGTGCTGATCTACGAACGCATCCGCGAGGAATTGCGCAACGGCGTTTCGCCGCAGGCGGCGATCAAGGCGGGCTTCGAGAAAGCCTTCTCGGCCATCCTCGATTCCAACGTCACCACCTTCATCGCAGGCGTCGTGCTGTTCGTGTTCGGTACCGGCGCCATCAAGGGTTTTGCCGTCGTGCTGTCGCTCGGCATCCTCACGTCCATGTTCACCGCGCTCATGGGCTCGCGTGCCCTGCTCACATTGATGTACGGCGGCAAACGCAAGATCACCAAACTGGCGATCGGCTGACCGAATCAATACAAGGACCTGCACAGTGGAATTTTTTCACAAGAAGACCAACTTCCGGTTCATGGGCACGCGCAAGTATTGGTACGCGCTCTCGGCCGTGCTGATGATCGTGAGCTTTGCGTCGTTTTTCACGCGCGGACTGAACTTTGCCATCGATTTCACCGGTGGCATCAGCGTCGAGGCGGCCTTTCCGAACGACGCCAACATCGACAAGATCCGCGCCGGCGTCGAGGCGGCCGGATACCACGAGCCGCAGGTGCAGTCCTTCGGCTCGACGCGCGACGTCACCATCCGTCTGCAGTCCACCGGCGAATCCGCCGAGGTACTGCGCCCGAAGTTCGAAAAGATCCTCACGAGCGTCGATCCACAGGCGAAGATCTCCGACCTCGCCGTGGTGGGTCCGCAGGTGGGTGACGAACTGCGCAACGCAGCGATCCTCTCGCTGGCAGTGACGCTGGTCCTGATCGGCGTCTACATCATCCTGAGTTTCCATACCTGGCGCCTGTCGCTCGGCGCCATCATCGCCGTGATGCACGATCCCATCCTGGTGCTCGGCGTGTTCTCGGTCACGCAGACGCTGTTCGACCTGTCGGTGGTCGCAGCCATCCTCGCGGTCATCGGCTACTCGCTGAACGATACCGTCATCGTGTTCGACCGCATCCGCGAAAACTTCGAGAAGAATCGCCGCCAGGCCTCCGACGTCACGCTCGACCAGGCCATCAACCAGACACTGTCGCGCACCATCATGACCAAGGTGGTCACCTCCATCGTCGTGGTCGCGTTGCTGTTGCTGGGCGGTTCGGCGCTGCGCGGCTTCTCCGAGGCGCTGCTCATCGGCATCGTTGCCGGCACGTATTCGTCCATCTACATTTCGAGCGCCATCGCG
>DASQJS010000012.1:0-17869 GCA_035630995.1 Steroidobacteraceae bacterium
ATGCCGGCTTCCGAGTGCTGCACGCATAACAGGCCCAACACGATGCCATCGTTGACCAGCGGCATGGCGAGCAGCGAACCGGAAACCTTTTCCGCCTCGGCACGTTGCAACAACTCGGGCGACGCGTGCCGCCAGTCTTCGACGAGCAATGGCTCCGCGCGTGCAATCAGCCAGCCAAACAAGCCGGTCTCGAGTGGCTCCAGGCGCACGGGCAGACGGATCCGCTGGCGTTCATGCACACGGAAATCCAGCTGGCGCCGCTCGCGATCGACGAGCACGAGATACAACTCATCAAAACGGAACAGCGAGCGCGTCTCGGTCAAAATGCGCTCCGCAAGCTCGTCGACACGGCGCGCGCCCTGCAGCGCAAGGCGAGCTTCGAACAGGCGAGTGAGAGGCCCGCGATCCGCCGGGACCGGATCGCGCTGCATGCCGATGCTGTTGAAGCTCAATACGAACAGCAGCATCAGGCCGGCGAACAACCAGAACACTTCCACGCCGCCGATGTTGTAGAGCACGGCCGCAAGCACGCCTGCGGGAACGAAGATCAGGTCCGAGAGCGCGTAGCTAGGCGTGACGATGCTTCGAACATCGCGGCCGTCGAAACGGAAGAACAGCATCATCAGGCCGACGTTCACGATCTGTGCCGTCAGCGACATCGCGATCAAGGGCACCAGGTCCGTCGCGACGAGCCCCGTGAGCGGGTGCCGGCCGCCGCTGGCGAGATAGGCATGACCCGCGAGCATCAGCATCAGTGCCGTCATGGAGCCGTTGTGGATCGCGCGCAGCCCGGCCACTTTGAACGACCCCTGGCTGTAGCGGCGGCTGACGAGCGGCCACGTCAATGATGCGGCGGCACAAATACTGGCGGCGACCACAGGCTCGAAGACCAGCAGCAAGCCGATCTGCGGAAGGCGCTCCATCGAGATTAGGCCGAGGCGCGGGGCACGCAGGCCGAACTGCCAGACGAACAGGCAGGAACCAATGCCGAGCAGCACCACCCACCAGGCCGGAAAATCGACACCCTGCAGAAACGCCAGCGTGAGCGTGCCGACGGCAACGCAAGCGAGCAGCGTCGAATAGATTGCCAGTGCGCCGTAACGAGAGCGCATGCGCGGACGACTTCGGTGGCGCGGCGTAACCGCGACTCGGCCACTGTGGCACGAGGCGGTAAATGGGGGAAGAGGCTGGGCCCCGGCGCTCGATCAGCGCGAGAGCGTCTCGACGAACTGCTTCATGAAAGCCGGCACATCCACCACGAGAGCGACCTGCGCGTTGGGTTTGCCGGTGGCGACTGGCTTGGTGAGCCCGTCGGCCGCCACCTCGATGCTGAGTGCCGTCAGCTTATAAGGAGTGCGTGGCGCGACCAGCTCCACCGCCAGCACATCGAACAGCGTCGGGTCGTTTCCTTTCCAGTGGTTGGTGTGGCGCCAGACCTGATCGAGCGCGGCGAGCGCGTCATGGAGCGGTGTGCCGCGTGAAAACAACTGCACCCGCATATCCGGCGTCAGCTTCAGGTCTGCCGTGGAATCGAGCGGTGCCACCAGCAATGGCACGCCGGAAGTGAACACGGTGCGCGCGGCGGCCGCATTCGATTTGATGTTCCATTCAGGCTCCGGCTTCGACCCTGGCGCATAGCCACGATGGACGGCGCCACCCATGAGTGAGATGGCGCGGATCTTTTTGCCGATGCCGGGCTCGGACTCGAGCAGCGCGGCGATGTTGGTCAGCTCACCCACGGCGATCAGCGTGATCTCACCGGGACGCGCATTGATCTGCCGGCGCATGAACTCGATGCCACCGTCGTCATGCAGACTCGGCGACGTGAACCCATCGGCCCACTCGACCTGCTTCATGTATTGGGTCGCGGTCGAGATTCCGGCATACACGGGAACACTCGACCACTTGCCACCGGCGACGCTCAACAGTTTGGCCGCGAGCCGCGCGCGCGCCACCGCATCGCTCGAGACCGTGGTGACTCCGAGCAGCTCGAGTTCGGGCCGCCGGATCAATGCCACGAGCGCGTAGGCGTCATCGACATCGGTACCAATGTCGGTGTCGAAAATCACCGGCTCCGCATTCGCGAATGGCGCCACCAGGAGCAACAACAGAAGTCTGATTCGCATGCGACCGAGTATAGGTTCGCCCGGATCAGGTTCCCGTTTCTCGCACCGCGCACACCAGGCCCTCGGTGAAGACAAACCCAAGAGCGCTCACGAGACCGGCCTGATCGAGACCGGCGCTGACGATGGCATCAGGCAGCGGGGCGCCCGCGGCGAGCGCAGATAGATAAGAGAAGAGGCGGGGCTCCAGGGGTCGCACTTCCAGTAGATCGATGCGCGCGCGGACCATACCGCACTCCCCAGACAGAGATTGATCCACTGGCGGTGCATTATCGACCTGATTCGCCGCCCAGATCGTGAAAATCGGGAAGTCCGAGGCGACCAGTGACAAAGACGGTTGCAGCGTAAAAACGAGGTGCTCGAGCTGGGTGGGAGCAAAGCGCCCGAGTACGTCGGCCGCTACCGACGGTTCAACCCTGGCGATCGAAGCCTTCTCGCGGGACCACTCGAGCCGGGCCAGGTCGGCGAGCCACGCGTATTCGCTGCCGTGAAGATGTTCGAGCAGAAATGCGGGGAAGTCGCGGCCGATCCAGTGGAGGTCGCCACTGCGTGAAGGAAATCGTGCGCGGTACTGGGCACTCAGTTGGCGGAAGTAGTCGTCACCGACGCGCCGGCGCACCACCGGGAAACTGCTCTCGAGCGCGGAGCGGAATGAAATCGCGGAGTTCTTGCGATAGATGGATAGATTGCCCGCCGGCAGCACAGGACACGCGGCGGAAGAGTCGCGCAGCGCGGCCGCGAACGCACGCTGCATTTCACGCAGCGAGACCACGCGCCTCTCCCAGGATCAGATCCGCGCGCCGGCTCTCGGCGACCAGGGTCGCGAGCGCCGGGATGTTGGTGTCCCATTCGATGAGAGTGGGCAGCGCGCCGAATCGATTCACGGCGTACCGATACAGTTCCCAGACCGCATCACAAACCTGCGACCCGTGATCGTCGATGAGCACGGCGCCATTGCGCGCATGGCCAGCAAGGTGAATCTCGGCGACGCGGTCCGGCGGAAGTCCGTCGATGAAGCCTCGCGCATCGAGCCCGAGGTTCTGCGAACTCACGTACACATTGTTGACGTCGAGGAGCAGGCCGCATCCCGAGGTCGCAGCGACGGCGGCGAGAAAATCCCACTCGTGCAGGTGGGAATGTTCGAACGTCACATACGCCGACACATTTTCGATGAGCAACCTGGCGCCGAGGAAATCCTGGGCTTCCCCGACCTGGCGGGCAAGCAGTTCCACGGCTTCGTCGGTGTAGGGCAGTGGCAGCAGATCGTTGAAAAACTCGCCGCCCGCGTGGCCCCAGCAGGCGTGCTCGGACACCAGCGCGGGTTCGAAACGTGCGATGGCGCCTTTCACTTTCGCGAGGTGCTCGCGATCGACACCGTCTGCGGAACCCAGGCCAAGTCCGACGCCGTGAAGGCTGAGCGGGTAGTTAGCGCGTGCGCGCTCGAGTGCGCGGCCGGCCGGGCCGCTTTCGTGGAAATAGTTTTCGGTGTGCGCTTCTATCCAGCCAACGGCCGGACGCTCGGTGGCGAGCGCGTGCTGATGAACAGCCCGAAAGCCGATTCCGGCACACGCCGGAATCGGCCCGGGCGCACCTCGTAGTTCGAGGCGCGGCATGAGTCGTTACATCGCCTTCTTTTCGACGACCTTGCCGCCCATCTTTTCGCACTCGCCTTTCGGTACGTACTTCCACTCGTCGGCACCCTTGTCGGCCTTGGCCTGTCCTGCGCAGGAATGCTTGGAGTTGGCGCAGTCGTTCTTGCCGGCTTCGGCAACGCCCAGGCACTTTTCCTTGGCCGGGGCATCTTCGGCGGATGCGGTGGCACTGCCGAGCGCCAGCAGGCTGCCGACGGCTGAAGCAATGGCGATGGTCTTCAGATTCATGTGACTTCTCCGGAGTTGTTGTCTTTCGAATAGCGGGATCAACCGGAACAGGGGACCCGGGGATCGATCGCTTTATTTCGTATCAGCGCCGATAGAGGCATGTTCGTCCACCCGCCCGGCGCCGGCAACCGTTTGCTTTTCTGCGACAGGTCGGATTCGGGGTTATTCGCTAAAAATTAGACCCGTTTTTGTGCCTTGCCAGCTCGAAACCATGCAAATAGTCGGTTTCCCGTCCCATAAGCGGTTTCCTTTTTTCCACTGATTGTTATGCTCCGGACATGGATGTGTGCGTGTAACAACACGCCTGCATCAAGGGATCTTAAAAAAATAGCTGTTCCAGCAGCGAAGCGATCGCTGCGGCCCGAACCGCCAACTCTCTTGCAGGAGGGACCATGTCTTCTCATCGCAATCGCGGCGCAAGCCGCGCACTGGCATTGCTTTGCGGACTATCCGCAACGCTCGCCACGTCTCTTGTTATTGCCCAGGACAAACCCGCCGACGACAAAGCGATGGACGAAGTCGTTGTCACGGGTTCCCGTATTGCCCGTCCCAATCTCGAATCGCCGGTGCCCGTGACCACGGTTTCGAGTGAGGAACTGTTTCAGACAGGCACTACCTCGGTCGGCGACCTTCTGAACGACTTGCCTGCCCTGCGCAGCACGTTCAGCCAGTCGAACTCCAGCCGTTTCCTGGGAACCACTGGTCTCAACCTGCTCGATCTGCGTGGCCTCGGCACGCAGCGCACCCTGGTTCTGGTCAATGGCCGTCGCCATGTCGGTGCCGACATTCTCAGCAATGCCGTTTCGCCCGACGTCAACACGTTTCCCACTGACCTCATCGAGAGCATCGATGTCGTGACCGGCGGCAACTCCGCTGTGTACGGCTCCGACGCCATCGCGGGCGTGGTCAACTTCATTCTCAAGAAGGACTTCACGGGATTGCAGTTCCGTGGCCAGGCTGGCACCAGCGACGAAGGTGATGCCGGTAACTACTACGGCAGCATTCTCGGCGGCACTAACTTCATGGATGACCGCGGCAACATCGCGTTCAACTTTGAGTTTGCCAAGCAGGATGCGTGGTTCGCCTCTGATCGCGACGCCTACGACAACAACGCAGGTTTCGTGGTGGTCGACTCCGACCCATCTGGCAGCGACGGTGTTCCGGACCGACGGTTCTACGATGACATCCGCTTCGCTTCGGTAGCCAACGCCGGTTCATTCCTGATCGCGAACAACGCCATGGCGCCGACGCTCACTCCATGCGGAGTGGACCCGCTCGGTGCGCGCTACAGCTGTTCGTACATCTTTGACGGTGCCAATTCGCTCGTGCCGCAGACCGGCCAGCGCATCGGCCTTGCCCCCACGGGCAATTTTCAGGGTGGCAACGGCATGAACAATCGCGAGGAAGACCTTCTCGCGATTTATCCGCAACTCGATCGCTACAGCTTCAACCTGTTCGGTCATCTGCAGATTTCCGAAGCGTTCACGCCGTTCATCGAAGCCAAATACGTGCGTACGGACTCCATCCGCTACGGCAGCCCCGCGTTCTTCCAGGGCGGCACGACCGGCGCTGCGCAAGAAACGGTTCGTTTCGACAACCCGTTTCTGTCGAATCAGGCGCGTGCGACTCTGCAACAGGCGCGTGTCAACGCCGGATTCACGACCCCGTATGCGGATACGGACCGACTCGCGCTGCGCAAGAACCTCATCGAGTTCGGCCCACGTCGTGAAGACGCGACCCGCGAGACGACTCGAGTCGTCCTCGGTGTCGAGGGCCAGATGACGGAGAACTGGAATTACGAAGTTGCGTACAACTACGGCCAGTTCGACGAAGACACGATCGTTCGCGGCAACATGAACCTGCAGCGCTTCGGGCTTGCCATGGACGCGGCGCTCAACCCGACCGGTCAGGTCGTTTGCCGCTCGCAGATCGCTCCCGCCCCGAGCGACCTGTACGACCCCGGCATTCCGCTCGCCGTTGCGACTCTCGCCGGCGACATCGCAGCCTGCGCGCCGCTGAATCCGTTCGGCCAGGGCAACATCTCGCAGGCGGCTCGCGATTACGTGTTGCAGGACACGACTTCGGTCGGCCAGATCAAGCAGCAGGTCATCAGCGCAACGATTACGGGTGATTCCAGCGCGCTGTTCTCGCTGCCGGCCGGCGCGATCGGCATCGCGCTCGGATTCGAGCAACGCACCGAAGAGAACTTCTTCGAGGCCGATGAGCTGGTCTCGAGCGGCATCACGTTCTATAACGCGCTGCCGTTGTTCGACCCGCCGAAGTTCAAGGTCAGCGAAATCTTCGCGGAATTGCGCGTGCCGCTGCTCAAGGAGCTGCCGTTCGCCGAAGAGCTCACGCTGAATCTCGCAGGTCGCTTTGCCGACTATGACGGCAATACGGGTGAAGTGTTCGCGTACAACGCGGGTCTGGACTACTCGCCGATTTCGAGCCTCCGGTTCCGTGCCGGCCTGGCACGTGCGGTGCGTGCGCCGAGCCTCGTGGACCTGTACTCGGAGCAGAGCCAGAACTTCGCGACGATCAACGATCCTTGCGCGGCCCGGTTCATCGGTGCTGGTGCTTCCACGCGTGCGGCGAACTGCGCCGCGGCAGGTATCCCGGCGTCGTACGACTACACGTACCCGTCGACTCCGGAAATCCTGAGCGGCGGCAACCCGGATCTCCTGGAGGAGACTTCGGATTCGTTGACGGTTGGATTCGTGTGGCAGCCCGAGTTCGCGGCAGGTCTGTCTTTCTCGGCCGACTACTTCGACATCGAGATCGACGATGTGATCACGGCGCCGACGGCGCAGCAGATCATGAACGCATGCTACGACGCGTCTGACATCGACAACCAGTTCTGCGGACTGTTCCAGCGCTGGGGTGCGGCGGGCAGCCCGACGTCGGGTCCTGCCGATGCCTATGCGCTCATGAACGGCACGCTGCAGCAGACGTTGCTGAACTACGCCAGCTCGATCGCCGAGGGCATCGACTTCGAGTTCGGATACAGCCATTCGGCTGGCGACGCGGGCAAAATCAAGACACGCCTGCTCTACACGCTGGTGCTCGACCGTACGGACTTCCTGGATCCGTCCAATCCGTCCGATGGGGATCAGGCGATGCTCGAACTCGGTGATCCGAAGGACTCGTTCAACCTGAACGTGGACTACGAAGTGGGAGCGGTGTCGATCGGCTACCAGCTGCGGTACATCGGCAAGCAGGTGCTCTTCAACTATGAAGACACCTACTCGTTCCAGGGCGAGCCGCCGCAGAACGCGGACTACGCCGAGACCCGCTACTACCCGAGCACGATGTTCCAGGACATCCGCCTCGGCTACGACATCAATGAAGGCTTGAACGCCTACCTCGGCTGCGAAAACTTCACCGACGAGCTGCCGCCGTTGGGCCTGACGGGCGCAACGGAAGGTGGCGGTATCTACGACCCACGCGGTCGTTACTTCTACGCCGGAGTCAAGTTCGAGTTCTAAGTAGCAGTCCGGGCCGGCAGACCGCTGCCGGCCCGGCCTAACTAAATCGAGTTACCGGACCTTCGCGGCATACGAGGCCTGCCGCCTCGCTGCTTGGGTCAAGAGGCCGGGTTTACACCCGGCCTTTTTTTTGCGCGGCTCGGCCTCACTCGGCGCTGTCGGGCGGAACGACGTGGCTCTCGATCCACGCCTGCACTTCACTGTTCACTTCGCGCACATCGCGCCCGACCGGGTCGATGGGTGGGCCGATGATCACGCGAATCGTCCCGCGCTTCTTGAGCACGCCGCGCCGCGGCCAGAAGTAGCCAGCGTTGTGCGCGACCGGAACGATCTTGCGGTTCTCCTGCGCGGCTAACAAAGTTCCGCTGGAACCGTAGCGGCGGGTTTCGCCGGCCGCCATGCGCGTGCCCTCGGGAAATACCAGGATCCACGCGCCACGCGCCATCCGGTCCTTTCCCTGCACCAGTACCTGGTTTACCGCCGACGCACCGGCCTTGCGATCGATCGCGATGCAGCTCGCCAGAACGCAGCCCCAGCCGACGAACGGAATCCACAGGATCTCGCGCTTCATGACCCAGACGAGAGGCGGGAACAGGATCATGATTCCGAAAGTTTCCCACGTCGACGAATGCTTCATGAAGATCACGTGATTGCCTTCCGGCAGATTCTCGCGGCCTTCGACGGTGTAGTGGATGCCGCACAAGACTCGCGCCGCGAAGAACACCACGTGAGTCATGACGCCGGCCAGGCGGAAGCGGCCCTCGAATGAGAGAAACGGGCACACCACGCAATACGTGAACGCGAACACCAGCATCCACAGGTACAGAAAGACGTTGAAGAGGAGCGAGCCGAGCATCTGCATGATTGCGATACCCCGTTGTGCGGGTCAGCCCGGCAGGCAGGACAGGTCGGCAATGCGCGTGAACTGATGGCGCACCTGGGCGAGTAATGCCAGGCGATTGCGCCGCAACGCGGGGTCCTCCGCATTGACCATCACACCGTCGAAGAAGCCGTCGACCGCGGGGCGCAAAGTTGCGAGGCGGGTCAGCGCCGCACTGTAGTCGCGTTTCGCCAGCGCTCGTTCGACCTCCGGCACGACGCCGGCTAGCGCTTCGTGCAGCTCCTTCTCGGCAGGCTCGAGCAATGCGGCGACGTCGACCGTGCCGGATGCCCCGAGATCGGCCTTCTTGAGGATATTCGCGATGCGTTTGTTCGCCGCGGTGAGACTTCCCGCCTCGGGAATCCCGAGGAATTTCGCCAGGGCGGCGAGCCTCGCGCCGAAATCGAGCGGCGAGACCGGCGAGCTCGCACGCACGGCATCGAACATCTCCGTGGAGACACCGGCGACACCGCCGGCGCTTCCGCTATCGAGAAAGTACGCACGCAACCGTTCGACCATGTAATCCCACACTTCGCCGGAGGCGTTCGCGTTCTGCACGGGCTGCAGAGCGCAGGCGCGGATGACGAGCGCGCGAAGGTCGAGGTCAATGCGCTTCTCGATGAGGATTCTCAGCGCGCCGATGGCGGCACGGCGGAGGCCGAAAGGATCCTTGGTGCCGCTCGGCTTCTGGCCGATCGCAAAGATTCCGGCAAGCGTGTCCAGCTTGTCCGCCAGCGCTACGGCGACACCGGCGCCCGTGCCCGGCAGGGCGCCTCCGGCGCCGCGCGGTAGATAGTGCTCGTCGATCGCCACGGCGATATCGGCGGGCTCGCCATCGGCCGCGGCGTAGTACCGACCCATGATTCCCTGCAATTCGGGAAATTCTCCCACCATCGAGGACAGCAGGTCACACTTGGCCAGGCTGGCGGCCCGCTCGGCCTTCGCGCGGTCGGCGTCGATGAGCAAAGCGATCTCGCCGGAGAGAGTCAGCACGCGGCGGACCTTGTCGCCGATGGAACCGAGCTTGGCCTGGAAAGTGACCGCGTCGAGACCCGGCAAGCGCGCCGCGAGGGGCTGCTTGCGATCCTGGCTCCAGAAGAATGCTGCGTCGGACAACCGCGGCCTTACCACGCGTTCGTTGCCGGCCCGCACCTTGTCGGGCTCACGGCTCTCGATATTGGCCACGGTGATGAAGTGCGGCAGTAGTTTGGCGTCGGCTCCGAGCACGGGAAAGTAACGCTGGTGCTGCTGCAGCGTGGAGATGAGCACTTCGCGTGGCAGCTCGAGGAATCGTGCTTCGAACGAGCCGGTGATGGCGTTGGGCCATTCCACGAGGGCGGTGACTTCATCGAGCAGCGAATCGCTGAGCAACGCTTCGCCGGACAGGGATTTCGCCGCGGCGGCAACCTGCGTGCCGATACGCAGGCGGCGCTCGCCGAAGTCCGGAATTACTTTGCCTTTCTCACGCAGCACGGTTTCGTAGTCGGAAGGACTCGCGAGAGCCAGTTCCTGCGGCGCCATGAAGCGATGGCCGCGCGTCGCGCGCCCTGCATCGGTGTCGAGAATGCGCGCGGGAATCACGTCCGCGCCGAACAGCATCACCAGCCAGTGCACGGGGCGAACGAATTCCGCGCTCGATGAGCCCCAGCGCATGCGTTTCGGAATGGGAAGCTGGTCGAGCGAGCGTTGCACGATGGCCGGTAACAGGCCGCCCGTCGCGAGGCCCGGCTTCGAGCCCGCGAAATAGAGGAACTCGCCTTTGCCTTCGGTGATGCGCGTGAGTGCAGCGACATCGGCACCGCACTTCTCGGCAAACCTGGTCGCGGCAGTGGTGGGCTTGCCGGCCTTGTCGAATGCGGCACTGACCGGCGGCCCCTTGAGCTTGATGGCCTGGGCCGGCTGCATGACGGCGAGATCGCGGACCCAGACGGCGAGCCGCCGCGGCGTCGCGAACGAACGAAGCTCGCCATGTGGCAATCCAGCTTCGGCGAGGCCAGCGCGAATGCCGGCGGCAAAAGCGCGTTCGAGTTCCGGCAGCGCGAGCGGGGGCAGCTCTTCGGTGCCCAGCTCCACGAGAAAGTCGAGCGCGGAACTCATGCTTTCACCATGGGAAAACCGAGCGCCTCGCGGCTGTCGTAATAAGCCTGGGCCACCGCACGCGCAAGTGTGCGCACGCGCAGGATGTAACGCTGGCGCTCGGTCACGGAGATCGCCTTGCGCGCATCCAGCAGGTTGAACGTGTGCGAGGCCTTCATGACCTGCTCGTAGGCAGGCAGTGCGAGCTTTGCTTCCAGCAACTTGCCGCAGGCGGCTTCGTGGTCGTCGAAGTGCCGCAGCAACACGGCCGTGTCAGCGTGTTCGAAGTTGTAGGCGGACTGTTCGACTTCGTTCTGATGATAGACATCTCCGTACGTGACTACGCCCCGAGGTCCCGCGGTCCACACGATGTCGAAGATGCTCTCCACGCCCTGCAGATACATGGCGAGGCGCTCGAGTCCGTAAGTGATTTCGCCGGTGACCGGCTTGCAGTCGAGACCACCCACCTGCTGGAAGTAGGTGAACTGCGTGACTTCCATGCCGTTCAGCCACACCTCCCAGCCGAGTCCCCACGCGCCGAGCGTAGGCGACTCCCAGTTGTCCTCGACGAACCGGATGTCGTGCACCAGCGGGTCGAGCCCGAGCGCACGCAGAGACCCGAGATACAGATCGAGTATGGGCAGCGGCGAGGGTTTGATGACCACCTGGAACTGGTAGTAGTGCTGAAGGCGGAACGGGTTATCGCCGTAACGCCCGTCGGTGGGACGGCGCGAAGGCTGCACGTACGCCGCCGACCAGGGTTCGGGACCGATGGACCTGAGGAATGTCGCGGTGTGGAAAGTGCCGGCACCCATCTCCATGTCGTACGGCTGAAGTATCACGCAGCCCTGATCGGCCCAGTATTTCTGCAGCGCGAATATCAGGTCCTGAAAAGTTCGGGGAGTTGTCGAAGGCATTGGTCAGGTGCGTGTTTTGGCCGGCGCGCAGTATAGCGGGGCACCCTCGAAAACTACTGCAAATTCAGCGATCCTGAACTCCGGGGCACTACAGGTTGACGATGCGGATCTCGTACACCTCGGAGATGGCGTTGCCATCCCACGCGTACCGCAGGTGCACGCTCTGGCGCACGTTCTGCACCAGGCGCGGCCGGAAGATCGCGACACACTCGCCGCCATTGCGTCGCACGCTGTCGAAGGCGATTCCGTTGGAACCGGCGTCGCGCAACTCACGCCCTAGCTTCTGCGAAGCGGTGTAGCTCGCCGGATCGTAGATGTCCGGCATCTCCATGCGCCGTGCGCGCAAGTCGTGCAGATCGCAGGCAATGTCGGCGAGGTAGCACCGCATCTCGAGCTCGATCGGCGGCTGGCTGGTGGCGCGCAGGAAGCTTTCGCGGTGAAAGCGCGTTTCGGCAATCGCGGTGTCGACGGATTCCGCGGCGTAATAGGCGCCGTAGTGCCCATTGGTGAATCGGGTTCCGGCCGGAGACAGATGCGTGAACGGCGCCATGACGATGGAGGCGTTTGGTCCGCTCACCCGGTCGGTCACGGGCACCAGGCTCAATTCACCCAGTTCCGTGCGGATTCGCGGATTCGTCCTTGATTCGAGCTCGTACAGCGCGTCCCAGTCCGCCGGATCTGCCACGCGCTCGAAGAGGTGAATCGTCGGCAGCCGGCTCGCGACGATGCGATGGCACGGCGCGAACTTCACCGGTCGCGCGGTGTAACTACGTTCAACCATCCTTGGTTTCCTGGCTGGTTCCCGTGGCTGTCAGCCGCGTTCGGTGTCGAGATATTGCCGCACGACGTAGAGGTCGGCGACCTGGCCGGACAACATGCGGTCGAGGGCCGACCGGCCACCGAAGGTGGGCGCGGTATTCGGCTTGCGAACCCACTGGTCAGCAAGCTGTGGATCGGGCAGCAGGATCTGCAGCGATTTGTAGATGCCCAGCAGGTAGGACAGGCGTTCGAGCGTGTCGCGGGGCAGGCGGGGATTGCGCTCACGCCGCCATTTGAAAAAAGTGGACCGTGAAGCGATGCCTAACAACTTGAGCTGTTCTGCGACGGTCAGGCCCCACGCCTCGGCGATGTTCATGAAGGCTCGTAACCCCGCCCCTCCCAGCGAAGTGACATCTGACGTGGAGGACTTGGGGTCATGCCTCGTACTGGCGACGTTGAGAATCATGGGAGTCTCCTAAATGCATATATGGACTATACACGCGATTAATCCATACAGGTACATTTTCTCGCTTCATGCGAGTGCGACGACCAAACCTTGGGCACATTTCCGGCCCAGAAACGCGCAAACTCGCCCGCGCTCGCACCAAATACGTGCGTGCTCGGACCCCGAATGCAACTAAACCATTGATTTAGAAAGAATCAGCGGCTGGCACAGCGAATGCATTGAGACCGAGGCTTAAACCCCTTCCCAGAGGCAGAGGATCTCTAAAAATGAAACCCGCAGATGTAATCAAGCTGATCAAGGACAAGGAGGTCAAATACGCAGACCTTCGCTTCACCGACACGCGCGGCAAAGAACAACACGTAACGATCCCCGCGAACCTCGTCGACGAAGATCTGTTTCGAGACGGCAAGATGTTCGACGGCTCGTCCATCTCGGGTTGGAAGGGCATCAATGAGTCGGACATGATCCTGGCTCTCGATCCGACCACCGCGGTCGTTGATCCGTTCTTCGAGCAGACCACGGTCAACATCCGGTGCGACATCATCGAACCGGCGACCATGCAGGGTTACGAGCGCGACCCGCGTTCGCTCGGCAAGCGCGCCGAGGCCTATCTCAAGTCGACCGGCATTGCCGACGGCGCGCTGTTTGGTCCCGAGAACGAATTCTTCATCTTCGACAGCGTGCGCTGGTCGAGCGGCATGAACGAAACCTCGTACTCCATCGATTCCGGCCAGGGGGCCTGGAACAGCAACACGATCTACCCGGATGGCAACAAGGGCCACCGTCCGACCATCAAGGGCGGCTATTTCCCGGTTCCCCCGGTCGACGCGTTCCAGGACATCCGCTCCGCCATGTGCGACGCGCTCGCGGAAATGGGCCTCAAGGTCGAAGTCCATCACCATGAAGTGGCCACCGGTGGCCAGTGCGAAATCGGTGTTGGTCCTGGCGGCCTCGTGAAGAAGGCCGACGAAGTGCAGATCCTCAAGTACGCCATCCACAACGTGGCGCACAGCTACGGCAAGACGGCCACTTTCATGCCGAAGCCGCTCGTGGGCGACAACGGCTCGGGCATGCACGTGCACCAGTCGCTGCAGAAAGCCGGCGTTGCGCTGTTTGCGGGTGACAAGTACGGCGGCCTCTCCGACACGGCGCTCTACTACATCGGCGGCATCATCAAGCACGCCAAGGCCATCAACGCATTCACGAACCCGGGCACCAACAGCTACAAGCGCCTGGTTCCCGGCTTTGAAGCGCCAGTGATGCTGGCGTACTCCGCGCGGAACCGTTCGGCCTCGATCCGTATTCCGTGGGTGTCGAACCCGAAGGCGCGCCGCATCGAAGTGCGCTTCCCGGACTCGGCGGCGAATCCGTATTTCGCGTTCGCGGCCATGATGATGGCCGGCCTCGACGGCATTCAGAACAAGATCCATCCGGGCGAACCGGCCGACAAGGATCTGTACGACCTCGAGCCGGAAGAGGCGAAACACATCCCGACGGTGTGCCATTCGCTCGACATGGCCCTCGAGCACCTCGACAAGGACCGCGAGTTCCTGACGCGCGGTGGCGTGTTCACCAACGACGTGATCGATGCTTACATCGGATTGAAGACACAGGAAGTCACGCGCTTCCGCATGTGCACTCATCCGGTCGAGCTCGACATGTACTACAGCTGTTGAGGCGCCGGGTGAGGCGGTGGCAGGCCTCGGGGGTGGCACAAGCGGGCAAAGGCCCGACGAATGCGCCCGCCAGCCAGCCGGCCTCCCCGTTGATCGAAAAACGGGCGGCGGCGTCATCGGGACGCCGCCGCTCGAATATGAGGGCTACGTTTTGGCCCGGTTCAGCCGCAGGGTTTATGCTCGGCTCCCATGAAGCGTCAGTCCCTAGCCTTTTTGCTCGTGTCGCTCTGCGCGGCGTCGGCTGCGCTGGCCACGACGTACGTGCGTGTGGAGAAGGACGGCTCGAAGACCTATTCCGACCGGCCATTGCCCGGCGGTCAGCCTATCGACCTGCAGCCGGCTCAAACCTACAGCACGCCTCCACCGGGGGTTTCGGCGGAATCGCAACAGCCCCGCGAGGAACAACTGCTCCGGGAACTGGAAGACTTCCGTTACCAGAGCTGCACCGTCACTCCGGAAAACGACACGACATTTCAGAATCCGGAATCCGTGAACATCGCGGTTTCCATCAATCCGTCGCTGCGTCCCGGAGACGTCGTCACGATGACCGTCGACGGTCAGCCCGCGGGTCCGCCGAACTCGCTGACCTACACCATGTCGCCCGTGTATCGCGGCACACACACCGTGGGTCTGAGCGTGGCGAACCCCAAAGGCAAGGTGGTCTGCAATTCCACTTCCGTGTTCCACGTGCAGCAGCCCGGGATGAATTCCCCCGCACGCCAGGCGCCGCCGCGGCCGCGGCCGCCGCCGCCGCGCCCCACGCCGCACTAACTACCGCATGCACGGCCGGGGGCCTGCATGGCGGTTGAAGAACACTTTCTCCCGTCCGCGATAGCTCATTTCGAGCCCGCCGATCTCATCGGCGCGCTCACCACCGGCATCGTGATGCTGGATTCGGACCTGTGCGTGGTGTACGCCAACGTCGCCGCACAGGATCTGCTGGCCGTGAGCGTGAACCAGGCGCGCGGCAAACCGTTCCTCTCGCTGGTGCTCGAAGCCGACTCGCTGGGCGTGCTCATGCGCCGCGCAGTCGATAGCGGCGAAACCCTGTCCGAGCGTGAGCTCGCCGTGCAGACCGGCCCGCTCGGCCGCGAACACCGCGTCGTCGATGTCACGATGACGCCGCTCGACAGCGAGTTCGACCGCAAATACCTGCTGCTGGAAATCGCCGATGCCACGCAGCGTCAGCGCATCACGCGCGAGAACGAGCTGATCTCGCGTCTCGACAGCAGCCGCCAGATGGTCCGGCAGCTGGCTCACGAGATAAAGAATCCGCTGGGCGGATTGCGCGGCGCGGCGCAGCTGCTCGAACGCGAGTTGCACGAGCACCTGCGCGAATACACCGGCATCATCATCAGTGAAGCGGATCGGCTGACCGCGCTGGTCGATTCGATGATCGGACCGGCGCGCGCGCCGCAGAAGTCGCTGATCAACGTGCACGAACTCTGCGAACACGTGTACCGGCTGCTGCGCAGCGAAGCGCGCGGCGGCGTGCTCGTCGAACGCGACTACGATCCCAGTCTGCCGAATGCCGAAGTCGACGCGAACCAGATCATCCAGGCACTGCTGAACATCGGGCGCAATGCCCTGTTGGCGATTGGTGAACGCGGCCGCATCATCATCCGTACGCGAGTGGCCGCGAACGTGAACATCGGCGCTACTCGCCACAAGCTCGCGGCGAGCCTTTCGGTCGAGGACAACGGTCCCGGCGTGCCCCCCGACATCGCCGACACAATATTTTTCCCGCTGGTCACCGGCCGCGCCAATGGCACGGGACTAGGCCTCGCAGTCTCCCAGGACCTCGTGACGCGCCACGGCGGCCTCATCGAATTTGAAAGCAAGCCCGGGCGCACGGTGTTCACCATCCTGCTGCCCCTACCGGAGAACGCATGAGCGTCGATCCCACGTATATGCACACCACATCCCCGCCCTCCGCAAGCCAGCCAGCCCTGCGGGTGTGGCTGGTGGAAGACGATGCTTCGATCCGCTGGGTGCTCGAGCGCGCATTGCGCGCCAGCGGCATGGTTCCACGTGCGTTCGACTCCGCAGAACCCGCGCTCGTTGCCCTGCGCACGGACGCGCCCGACGTATTGCTCACCGACATCCGCATGCCGGGCAGCTCCGGCATCGACCTGCTGCGCGAGATACGCGTGTCGCACCCGACGCTCCCGGTGATCGTCATGACCGCGCACTCGGATCTGCCGAGCGCCGTGTCCGCCTACGAAGGCGGCGCCTTCGAGTACCTGCCCAAGCCGTTCGACATCGACCAGGCCGTTGAGCTGGTGCGCCGCGCCGGCCAGACAGCGCGCAAGGGTGACGAAGTTCCGGCGCAGACACCGGAGATTCCGGAGTTGTTAGGCAAGGCGCCGGCGATGCAGCAGGTGTTCCGCGCCATCGGCCGCCTGTCGCGCTCGAGCGTGGCCGTGCTCATCACCGGCGAGTCCGGCACCGGCAAGGAACTGGTCGCGCGCGCGTTGCACGAGCACAGCCCGCGCCAGGCGAAACCGTTCGTGGCGTTGAACACGTCGGCAATTCCCGCGGAGCTGCTCGAATCCGAGTTGTTTGGTCACGAGAAGGGTTCTTTCACCGGCGCAGACACCCAGCGTCGCGGACGGTTCGAGCAGGCCAACCTGGGCACGCTGTTCCTCGACGAAATCGGCGACATGTCCACGCCGCTTCAGACGCGCCTGCTGCGCGTGCTCGCCGAAGGCGAGTTTTACCGTGTCGGCGGCCAGACACCGATCAAGGTCGACGTGCGCGTGATCGCCGCCACGCACCAGAACCTGGAAGAGCGCGTCGAACGCGGCATCTTCCGTGAAGATCTCTATCACCGCCTCAACGTGATCCGCATCGAGCTGCCGCCGCTGCGCTCACGAACCGAGGACGTGCCCGACTTGTTGGCCCACTACCTGCGCCAGGCAGCCAACGAGCTCGGCACCGAGACCAAGTCGCTGGCACCCATCACGCTCGAGCGCCTTCAGGCCTATCGCTGGCCAGGCAACGTGCGCGAGCTGGTGAATCTTTGCCGGAGGCTCACGGCGCTGGCGCCGGGCAGTGAAATCCACCTGGAAGATTTGCCGTCGGAAATGCACATCGTCACGCCGGCCGCGCAGACCGACTGGGCCGCGGCCCTGACGCTCTGGGCGAAAGCACAGCCGCACGACGGCACAGTGGCCTGGCTAGACCAGGCGCTGCCGGAATTCGAACGCGTGCTCATTCGCGTGGCGCTCAACCGCACGCACGGGCACCGACAGGAAGCCGCGCGCGTGCTCGGCTGGGGGCGCAACACGCTGACCCGGAAGCTGAAGGAGCTCGGGATGTCGGACGACGAGTCGCTGCCATAAACGGGTAGGGACAGGTTTCTTCAACCTGTCCCTACTCAATCAGCGCTGGCAGGACAGCTTTCTTCAACCTGTCCCTACTCAAGAAGACTCTCGACCGGGCTCTTCCATGACCCTGCGGGACAAACAACAAACGTGCGGGACATCGCGTTTTGCGGCGCGCCCCGTATGAGATTGATAGCGCTACCGTTCGGTAGTTATGCCGCTTTTTTTTGAGGTTTCGTCTTACGGGGTGACATAACCGGAGCGGCGCGTGATTGCCGTCG
>DASQJS010000013.1:0-5528 GCA_035630995.1 Steroidobacteraceae bacterium
CTTCTGCAGGACCTGTGGCGTGCGCACGTTCGAGCGGGGCCACCTGAAGGAAATCGGTGGAGACTATGTGTCCGTCAAGATCGCGAGTCTCGACGACGTGGATCCGAAGGAACTCAGCGAGACTGCGGTGCGTTACGCCAATGGGCGCGACAACAAATGGTGGGAACCGCCCGCCGAGACGCGACACCTTTAGTTCTGGGGAGGAGCACTGGCAATGAAACGAGTCACCGGCATTGGCGGCATCTTCATCAAGTCCGCGGACCCGAAACGCCTGCGCGACTGGTACCAGAAGCACCTCGGCATCGACATCACCGAATGGGGCGGCGCCTCGTTCCACTGGGCGGGGCCGCACAATCCGGATGGGCATGGCACCACGGCGTGGAGCGTGTTCGAGGGGTCGTCGAATTACTTCGAGCCGAGCGCCGCGCCGTTCATGGTGAACTATCGCGTTGAAAGCCTGCATCCGTTGATCGCCGAGCTGCGCAACGAAGGTTGCCAGGTCATCGGCAAGGTCGAAGAGTCCGAATTCGGCAAGTTCGGCTGGGTGCTCGATCCAGACGGCAACAAGGTCGAATTGTGGGAACCACCGCCGGGACAATGAAAATGAAAATCACGAAACGTCTTTCCCGCCGCTGGCTGCTCACCTCGGGTGCCTGTGCGACGGTTGCGGCGCTGGGTCCGCTGTCGGCAGCCGAAAAGCTGCGGCGTACCCCGACGCAGGTGCTCGGTCCATTCTATCCACTCGAGAAACCTCTCGACGACGACGCCGACCTCACGATGGTGAAGGGCCGCAAGGCGCGGGCGAAAGGCCAGGTGGTGCACGTGATGGGCCGAGTCGTGAACGCCGATGGCGAACCGGTGAAGGGCGCGCGAATCGAAATCTGGCAGGCGAACGCGAACGGGCGCTACACGCACCCGAGCGACGACAATCCGGCGCCGCTCGATCCGAACTTCGAAGGGTATGCGAAGCTCCTCACCGACGCCGACGGTCGTTACCGCTTCAAGACCATCAAGCCCGCTGCATATCCCGCGGGCGACATCATGCGCCCACCGCACATCCATTTCGACGTCGCCGGAAAGGTCAATCGCCTGGTCACGCAGATGTACTTTCCCGGCGAGCCGCTCAACGTGGACGATGTCGTCCTGGCGGTGGCGACGAAAAACAAGCACCTGTTGGTGGCCGACGTGCGTCCACCGACACCGGATCTGGAGCCGGAATCGCTACTGGCGCGCTGGGATATCGTTCTCGAAAACGGTTGACCTGCCGCGGGTCAGAGTTCCTCGCGAATCGACTCGCGCAGCCAGCCCTCGGCTGGTCTTCCACTCCAGCGCTTCGCCACGCGGCCGTCGCGGCTGATCAGATAACTCAGCGGATAGATCTGCCCGGCGCGGTAATAGTCTGCCGCTCGTGTGAGCCGGCCCTGCACTCCGTCGAAATGATTCGCGCGGAGGAACGCCTCGAGTACGGCGGGCTCCTCCAACGATAGATAGACGACCACCAGTCCATCATCCTTGAACTCAGACTGCGCCGCCGACAGCATCGGCATTTCCTTGCGGCATGGTACGCACCACGTCGCCCAGAAGTTCACGAGCACCACCTTGCCGCGGTAATCCGTGAGCCTGCGCATTTCACCTCCGTCTTCCCGAAAAGTGATTTCCGGAGCTGCCGTACGCAGCGTGGGCAGCAACGCCGAGATGGGAGTCGATCGGCCATCCGTTCGCTGCAGAATCACGACGAACCCGATGAAGACCACCGCCAGCGCGGGCAGGCCGTATCTGATGAGGTGCGCGTGCGGGTGAACGAAGCGGCGCCGGAACCACCAGGCGGCAACCACCAGCAGGATCGCCGCGGCGACATAGAACGACGGTGCGCGGAACCACAGCTGCGCGGGCCCCAGTCGTCCCGTCAGCTGCAAACTTGCGATCGCGGCCGAGACGAGCGAGCCGAAGAAAACGAGCAGCCAGGCGGTGGCTCGCAAGGCTCGCACGACAAGGCCGTGCCGTGTGGCGCGGCCTAACAATATGGTGCCGGCAGCAATACTCGCGGCGGCCACGCCGAGGATGATCAGCAGCGATGTGGTGGCGACTTCCATGACACGCGCATTGTGTCACCGCCCCCTGTAGGACTTCAGGCGATGGTGCCTATGACGCGGACCATTCCGCGCAGTCCGGGCTGGCGGCGCACCTCGAAGCCGCTGGTTTCGAGACTGGCGATCACCCGGTCCGGTGACAACCGCAGCTTTCGATAACTGCTGACACGCGTGTCCCAGGTATCGCCGGAGCGCTCGTGCAGGATGTCGTGCACGACCACGGTGTCTTCTTCATATTCGAGGAAACACGTGAGGATCCGGCGTTCGTCGCTGCGTACCGGGATGAATCGCGCGACACCTTCAAGCGGCGCGCTGTAGTCGCGAAACGAGAGCACGAACTGGCCGCCCGGGACCAGCGCCTCGTGAACCTCCTGGACCAGGAAATCCACGTGAGTGTGTTCCGGAAGATGTGTGAGCGTGTCGCCCATGCAAAGCACCGCGGCGGCCTTGCCGGTGAGGTGCGCGCGAAACGACAGCAGGTCGTCGGCCACCGATTCCACGGGCAGGCCTTCCGCAAGCCGGTCGAGTTCGGCCAGCAGCTCCGTTGAACTGTCAACGGCCAGCACGCGCACGCCGGCGCGTGCCAACGGGATGGCGTGCATACCGAAGCCCGCTCCGAGATCGACCACCAGCGCGTCGGCGGGCAACTGCCGGAGCGCTTCGCCGATTTCGGCTTTGCCGGCTTCGAACGCAGCCTCCACGCTGCCGGACATCCAGGAGTAGATGGGCGCGAGGAGCTGCGAGTAGTGATCGGCGACGGAGTTCATGAGCCGGAGTTGCTTACCGGGCTTCGCCGCCGGAGGCGTGCGCGCCCGCGTTCGCAGCGCGCGAGATTCCCAGCTTCTTCATGCGGTGGCGCAGCGTCGCGGGTTTCAGGCCGAGTTTGAGCGCGGCGCCGTGGTTGCCCTCGATGACCCAGTGCGTGGCGTCGAGAACGCGGAGGATGTGGTCACGCTGCACGACATGGAGACCCGTGCTCAACGTGTCGTCGAAATCCACGGGCCCCGCGAGCGTCGTGCGCGTGGTGCCGGGGTCACCGGCCGCGGCAGCGAGCGCCACCCGCTCGGCAGGGGCGGTGCTCCCGAGATAATCCGTGGTGATTTTCAGCACGGGCGCATCCTGCATGACCAGGGCGCGTTCGACGAGATTCTCGAGCTCGCGAATGTTGCCGGGCCAGCCGTAGTTAGAGAGCTCGGACAGGGACTGCGGATCGACCGTCTGCACCCGGCGGCCCAGCCGGCGGGCGCGTTTGTGCACCATGTCCTGTACGAGCAGGGGGATGTCTTCGACGCGGGCGCGCAACGGTGGAATGTCGATGGCCAGCAGGTTGAGCCGATCGTAGAGCGCTTCCAGGAATTCACCTTCGCGCATTTTCCGGAACAGGTCGCGATTGGTGGCGGCGATGATGCGCACGTTGAAACTGTGGGCGCCACCCGACTCGCCTTGTGAGGCGTTCAGGGCAGCCAGCAAACGGGCTTGCATGTCGAAGGAAAGAACGCCGACTTCATCGAGGAACAGCGTCCCGCCGATGGCCAATGCCAGCGTTTGCGGCAGAGCACTGATGTCCGCATCGATGGACAGCGCGGCACAGTCGATCTTCACGAATGGCTTCGCGGCGCGCGTGCTGTTCGCGTGGATGCCCCGTGCAACGAGTTCCTTGCCGGTTCCGGGTTCGCCTCTCAGCAGCACATTGACGGCCGACAGCGCGGCGCTGCGGATTTCGCCCATGACGCGCACGTGCGCCGTGCTCACGCCGAGCATGCTGTCGACGTCGTGCGCGGCGGCGACTTCCGCGCGCAGTTGCCGTCTCTGTCCGCGCAGCAGGGCGCGTTCGCGTTTTACGTGCACGAGGCGCAGTTCGGCCGCGCAGCGGTTCGCCAGGATGTTGCAGATGGCGCGCTGGGAAGGGCTGAGCGATACCGGTCGATCGCAGAAGGCTGCCAGGTGGCCGAGAACCGCGCCGTCATTCGCCGCGAGCGGCATGCCAAAGTAGCCGCCATGTTTCTGTGGTGCTCCTGGGAACGAGCTCGCGCTCAGCTCGGCCGCGATCTCCTGGCCGGCCTGCACCTTTGCACAGGGCGTTCCCTCGAGACTGTAATCGTAGTTAGGTGCTGTCTCGCCGCGGCGCCAGACCCCCAGAGTGCGTGCGCGCCGGTTGGCGGCGGCTTCGCAGACCATGACTTCGCTCGCGCCGAGTACCGCGGCAAGATGCGCGGCCATCTCCGGGAAAAAATTGTCTCCGCGAGCGCGAGCCAGGCTCGCGGCCAGCATTTCGAGAGCCTCTCCCGTTTCCGGCACCGGCATTGCAGCAACACTCTATTAAGGAGTGCGCGAGTATAGGCGACCTGCCGATTCGTGGCGAAGCGAGGTTGGCAACCCCCGGAACCCGGCGGCGCATGAACGCCGCGGCGCTCGGCCAGGCGATGCCTCGCAATCGTGCACTGCCCGGTGCGGCGGGCAAATGAAGGTCAACTGCGGCGATGCCGACGGCGCGGGGTGTTCCCGCCGCTGTTACCGGCGGCCTAACTTCTCGTCGAGGGACAAGGCGCCGGCGCCGCATGCGGCGATCACCGCCAGCATGTAACCCCAGAGCACATGTTGCGCGAGTGCGGCCTCGTAGCCTTCGCTGGCAAGCACGTGCCAATACGAGATCACGGCCATCGCGTTGACGGCGAATAGTCCGAGGGCGCCGAATCGCGTGAAGAATCCCAGAACGAGCAGCAACGGAAAAAACAGTTCACCGAACGTCCCGCACACCGCGGCCAGCGGAGGGGGCAGCACTGGCACCTGGTACTCGCTGCGAAAGAGCTCGAGCGTGACGTCCCAGGTCGTGAGCTTGAGCCAGCCAGCCTTCCAGAATTGCCAGCTCACCCAGAGGCGAGTGGCCAGCAGAAGCCACGGGCGGAATCTGTCGAGAAAGCGCGCGAAGGCCACGTGCATGTTCAGTACTTGCGTGAAGCTGTTCATCGAGACTCCCTGGTGTTGTTAGCGCTTTAGACCGGGGACAAGTCCCGTTTATTGCGAACGGCAACCGGGGTTCGACATGGCATGTACGCAACGCCCAGCCCCCGGCGTGAGGGTGCCCGGAATCAACTACTTAAGGGCGTTCCGTGGCGGTGAAATCCGGCGTGTGGGATCGCTGCCACGGATCACGGATCACTGAAGTCGGCAGGAGTGCCGCGGCACGGGATTTTCCGCGGGACGCTTGCAGCAATTTGGGGTACTTTCGCCCGCAATCCAGGCTTGGGAGCGAAAGCGATGCAACTGTCGCAAATGTGGCGAGAGCATCTGCAGGCGGGCTGTCCGGCCGAAATGCGCGCCGTGAATATCGCGGGTATGTCGGTGGGTGCACTGGATGCGGAAATCACGGCATGCGTGAGTGCCTGCGTGACCCACTCATTGAAGATGGACACGCGAATCGAGCGGCGGCTGCATGAC
>DASQJS010000014.1:0-10998 GCA_035630995.1 Steroidobacteraceae bacterium
CCTTCATGACGAACGGGCTGGCATCGGGCAGTCCGAACAACGGGCCGAAGGTATACAGCGTGATCACGGTAGTTAGTCCTCCAACTGCACGAGCTTGGAGCGGCCGGTAGCGCCGCTCTTGATGTGCACCTGGGCCTTGCGAAGTCCGAAATGCTTCGCGACCAGCGCGACGACCGCCGCGTTGGCCTTGCCATCTACCGGAGGCGCTTTCACGCGCGCGAGCCAGCTGCCGTCCTCGAGCTCCGACAACTCTTCTTCGCGTGAGCCTGGTTTGACCTTGAGCCTGATCGTTCGCATCGCCCGTCCCGGTGCCGCGACATTATGCGGCACCGGGCGGACGATAGTTCGATCGAAACGGCTGCTACGACATCGTCTTGCCGGTCTCCAGCAGGGTCTTGAGGTCGCTGAGGATCCAGTCCCATCCGCCGCCGCCGTCGGTGCTGAAATTGGACTTGGTCGCGCGATCCATCATCGGCGCACCGGCGGTGTCGTGCGTGATGGTCAGGCGGCAAAAGCCGCCCGCGGTTTGTTCGATCTCGAATGAGATGCGTGTGAACCCCTCCTTCCTGTGTTCCTCGTTGAACAGGAAGCGATAGGTCTGCACCAGCTTGTACGGCGGCTTCACTTCGATGACTTCGCCGTCGACGATGACTTCCGGCAGGCCGAAACTGCGCATCTGCTCATTGGCGATGCAGCGGAATTTTCCACCCGGCTTCAGGTCGTAGTGGCTGACGCCGCGATATCCGTACTTCCCGTTCCACTCGGGGCTGGTGATCGCGTCCCAGATCTGACCCGGCTCCGCCTTGATGTAGATCTGGTGGATGTGCGTGGTCGAATTGACTTCCGGCTTCAGGCTCGCTTGCGCAACGGGGGGCATTTGGTTTTCTCCAATGTGGTTTTCAGATCCGCGAGCGCGGACAACTCGCGCTCCTTGTATTTGTCGATCCAGCGGTCGTGAATGAGACGGATGGGCACGGCATTGAGGAAGTGCAGCTTCTCGCGGCCTTCGCGCCGCGTGACGATGAGGCCGGCCTCTTCCAGCACCTTGAGGTGCTTCATGACCCCAAAGCGGGTCATCTCCAGTTCCCATTCGAGCTCGCCCAAAGTCTGGCCGTCACGCTTGTGCAGCAGATCGAGCAGGAACCTGCGCGATGAATCCGCCAGAGCTTTGAACACCAGATCTTCGTCGACCATGGCGCGGACTATATGTGACCTTTTGGTCACATGTCAAAACCAGCGCTTTCGCGGCTGTTTTTCAGTGAACTTTATTCGAACGTGAGCACGAACCCACCGCGCGGCCGCATCGTGATTTCTTCTGTGAACACGCCCTTCTCGAGCGGAAAGGTCTCGCTCTTGAACCCGAGGAAGTCGATGCCGTCGGTGATGAGCGTGCCCTGCTTCATCACGCCCAGCGCCTTCAGATCCAACTTCACTTTGCGCGGCTGCTGCCGGTCGGCGTTGATGCCGGCGACATACCAGGCCTTGCCCGCGCGGCGCGCGACCACCACGTATTGACCCGGAAATCCGTCGATGAACTTCACGTCATCCCAGATCGCCGGCACGTGCTTCAGGAAATTCCGCACGTAGACAGGCGCCTTCGCCATGCCTTGCGGTATTTCCGCGTAATGCTGGATGCCCGACGTGAACAACACCGCGGTGGCGAGTTCGAATGCGGCGGACGTGCGGCGTTCAACGATGTTGTTGAGCCGATCCAGGACCACGGGCGTGAAGTCCATGGGATCGAACACATTCCGCGCGAACGGCAACATCGCGTCGTGCACGGGCGATTCTTCCGCGTTGCGTTGCTCGAAGGTGTTGTATTCGAGGCCGCGCACCGACTCCATGGTCATCAGATTCGGATACGTGCGCTGCCAGCCGCGCGGCAGCGTGGCGCCGTGAAAGTTGACCGCAAGTCCGATGCGCGCGGCGTCTTCGAGAATGTCGTGGTAGTACGCGATCGTCGACTGCGCATCGCCCGCGAAGAAATCCACCTTCACGCCGGCAATGCCGAGATCCTTGATCTTCTGGAACTCTGCGCGCCGCGTCGCCGGATCGTACATGCGATCGCGCGGCGTCAGCGGCGTGGTGTTCCACTCGCCGGCCGAGTTGTACCAGATGAGAATCTTCACGTTCTTCGGCCGCCCGTATTCGACGAGCTCCTTCAAACCGTCATAACCGATCTGCCGGTCCCAGGCCGAGTCCACCAGCGTGTACTGCCAACCCATCTCGGCGGCATAGTCCACGAAGCGCTTCTGCACTTTGACCACGGTGTTGTCGTCGCCTAACAACGGCCAGCTCCACGAGGCCTTGCCGGGACCGGGCGCCGTGGTCTTGAGGCCTTTCGCGGGCGCATCGGCCAGGTCGGTGCCGAGCGTCGACTCCGCGATGGTTTTCAGATCGCCGATGACCACGAGCCGCCACGGAGTAGTCCACGGCAACGTGGATTCCGGTGTGACCGCGCCGCCGTTGCTGGTCTCGAGCGGACCGGGGAAGTCGATGAAATATTCGCTGCTGCGGCGCGCCGCAAGCAGACGCGAGCCGCAGTAGTTGCGCCGCAAGCCAGTCTCGCTTACCAGCAGCCATGTATCGCCCCCACCGACGGTAGTTCGGAACAACGCCGGGAACACCCACGCGCCGCCCTGTAGCGAGGGCTGACCCACGGGTATGTCGCGCTCGTAGTACTCCTCATATGAAGGGTTCGATTCATTCCAGCCCGAACGCGCCGGTGCGATGGGCTGCAGCCAGCCGCGGGTGCCAGCGAGGAAATTGAACGACGACGCCTCGCGGCTGATCTTGTGCACCTTGGCGTCGGTCTCGGGAAACACATACCGAAACGCGAAGCCGTCGTTCGACACCTGGAACTCGATGTCCATGCGCGCGCCCGACGGCGTCTGCACTTCCATGACGCGCCGGTGGGCGCGATACACGTTCTGCCGGCGCTTCGACGTCAGCAGCTCGTAGCGGTCTTCGACCTTCTCGAGCTTCGCCGCGCGCTTCTCGAAGTTGGCCGTCACGTCGATGTTGCTGGTGAAATCGGCATCGTCGCGGGCCACACCCAGGCGCGACTGGCGCAGGATTTCCTTGCCGCCCACGCTCACGGTGTAGCTGGCGCGCGCGTCGGCCAGCGAGAACGCGACGACGATGCGTCCGTCAGGGCTTGCAACCTGGAACGAAGGCACCACGGAGGTTGCCGAAGCCGCACCGGCGCTCAACACCACCGCCGCAACCAGTGACAGACGAAACCACGACATGAGCTACCTCCCGAAGTGGCGCAAGCCTAGCAGCGGTGTACCCTCACCCGACATGTTTTCCTGGTTCCGCAGGCCCGACCGACCGCCTCCTCCCGCCGCCGAGAATCCCGGCCGTGGCCACACCGTGCGCGTTGCATTCGCCAATGCACAGAGATCCTGGGAAGAAGAGGATGACCTGGCAGCCTCGCTGGCCGCCACCTTGAACTCGATGGGGCACAAGGCATCCGTGAAGCACGACTGGGTGGAACTCGAAGGCGGATTCTCGTTGGTACCGCAGGTCGTGGATGTCAAACCCATGGACAGCAGTGGCGTTCAGACCGTGACCACGATCCAGATCTCACACCCCGTGCTGGTTCCGGGCGGGGTTTTCGAATTCCAGCACTCCACGGGCGACGACGTTCGCGACTCGTTTGCCCAGGGCTTCAAGGCGTGGGCGGAACTCGACCTGCCCGTTTTCCAGGATGCGCAGCGGGACGAGGTAACGGTGTGCATGTTCATGCAGATGTCGCCGGGCCAGGAGTCCACGTCGTTTCTCGCGCCCGGCCGCCGTCTCGTGCTCGGACCTCCGGTTCAGATGACGCAGAAAACAGAGCCGATGCCCGGTGAGCACTCCTTCTGTCCGTGCTGCCTGTTCACGCAAAGCATCGGCGCCTTCGACGATCTCGTGAAGGGCAAGGCGTTCTGCGGCGTGCGGCTCTTCGTCATGCGCGACGCAGATGGCCATATCGATGCCGATTGCCGCGTGAACGGCATCGATCGGCCAGAGGGTGTGGAAGCGCTCAAGCGTTATGCGCAGACCTGGCCGGATCGGGGCACCGAATTTCGCAAGCAGTACGTCTGCATCCAGACGCGCGAACCGGGGAAGTAGTTAGAGACCCGCGAGGTCGGCCAGCACGTCACGGTGCCCGGGGGTAGAACACCGTGACGGCGGGCCAGAGAGGACATCCGTGCCCCCTCCTTCTCCACTGAACGATTCGGCTAAACGAGTCTGGCGGCTCCCGCTTCGAGCAGCGCATGCGCCGCGTCGGCGAAAGTGCGGCCGAGATCGCGGTCCATCGCAATCACGGCCGACTGTTGAAACTGTGTGCCCATGACGATGAGGTCGGCGCCGCTCAACACGTCCGAGAACCACGGGGGCGCGGGCCAGGGCAACGGCCACTTGATGTGAAGTCCATTTCCACAGATGTCGTCGACGAAACGCGCCACGTGACCACCCACGATGATGATTCCGCGCTCGCCGCCCGGCCGCGGAATGAGATCGGCGATCTCCGCGACGATGGTCATGCGTTCGGTGAATTCGAGGATGACGGCGGCGAGGAAGGCAGACCTCGGCGGCAGCGGCTGCGGATTCAGCGACACCTGGGTGCCCGGATCGCCTCCGATGACATCCCATATTTCCGGATGTTTGTCCGCGATGACACGCCAGAGGTAACCATTCGTGCCAGCGCCGATCACCGATCGCTCCAGCGCCTTGCGAATGTAGGGGTCCAGGGGGCCAGGAGGATCCTCCGGGCCGTCAGGTTGGGGATAACCCGTCGTCAATTGGCTAACTAACGCCGTCAATGCCCGGGCGGAAAGATGCTTGGGCGGCGGCTTGGGACCAGGCTGACCCGGTGCGTCCGGCTGCGGATCGGGACCTGGCTGTGGAGCCGGCCCGATGCTGCGATGCGCAGTGACATTCATTGTTGACCTCCGTGAAATTGCTTTTGTGCGTGCTTTCGGGGCGGAGACTCGCCCTGTGGCCCTCCGGAGGCGATGGACGGACGCTGATCAGTGGCTGACTTGTCTATGATCCGCACGTGGACAGACGTGAAATCCGGTTCGATGGATGGAAAGTGGACTTCGATTCGGGAGAAATCTCGAGGGACGGCAATACCCATCGCCTCCAGGACCAGCCCCTGCAGATCCTCGATGAGCTGGTCAGGCATCCCGGTGAGCTCGTCACCCGCGAACAGCTCATATCCCGGTTGTGGCCCACCGGCGTGGTGGAATTCGACACCGGGCTGAACAGCGCCATGCGCAAGCTGCGCATCGCCCTCGGCGATGACGCCGAAACCCCCCGTTACATCGAAACGTTGCCCCGCAAGGGATACCGGTTCATTGCCCGGATCGAGGACGATGCCCCCATTTCGGGCATCCCGACGCTGACGTCGCAGTACGTCCCCACGACCTTTGAAACCGGGGCGGTCATCGGGCGCCGGGCTTCGGACCGGCGGGCCCCCGTAAAGCGCCTGGCCCTCGGATTCGGCAGCATCTTTGCCGCGCTCATCCTGGCGGCGGTCGCCTGGTACATGCCTGGAAATCTGTTTCAGGCCGATGCAGATGCCGACTCCGAGTCGTTACCCACCATCGTGGTGTTGCCGCTGGTCGACATGAGCGTCGATCAGGGCGAATCGGCGCTGTGCGACGGACTGACCGAAGAGCTGTCGAACTGGCTGGCGCACATCCCCACGTTGCGGGTCGTGGCCCGCACATCCGCGTTCGCGTTCAAGGGGCAGAACATCGATGTACGCAAGATCGCGGCCGAACTCGGCGCCAGCCACGTGCTCGAAGGAAGTCTGCGGCGCTCCGGGGACCAGTTGCGCATCACCGTGCAGCTCATCGCGGCTGACACCGGCCTGCACATCTGGTCGCGGTCCTTCGATCGCCCCATCGGCGACATCTTCGAGATCGAGGACACCGTCTCGCGCGCCGTGGCCGAGCAGTTGCACCTGGAGCTCACCGCGGATACCGCCGAACTGTGGGCGCAGCGCCAGCCGGGAACGATGGAAGCTCACGAGCTGTACCTGCTCGGCCGCGCGCGGCAAAGCCGGCGCACCGCGGATGACAATCTGAAATCGGTGGAATATCTCCGCCGCGCGGTGCAAGCCGATCCGCAATACGTGCCGGCGCTGGTCGCCCTGTCGGAGTCGCTGCTCAACGGCATTTCGTTGAATCGCGCCCCCATAGAAGATGTGAAGGCCGAGGTGGAGCCGCTGATCAACCGCGCCATGCAGATCAATCCGGACCTGCCCGAGGTCCTCGCGGTGAAAGGCTGGCTGCTCAACGAAGAATTCCGCGCCGACGAAGCGCTGCCGCTGCTGCTGCGCGCGACCAGGCTGAATCCGAACGACGCCTCGAGTCATCGTTTCCTCGGAGATCTGTACGACCGGCTGGCAGAGCCCGACGAGGCCATGAAGCACTTCTCGGCCGCCGCGCGGCTCGACCCGATGGATTTCATTTCGCATGTGTTCCGCTGCATGGAACTGGTTGATCTCGGCGAATACACCGAAGCCACCGCCGCGTGCACGCGCGCGCGCGAGCTCGACCCGACGCACATGTGGGGGCCGCTTGCCACCTCGTGGATCGCGCGTGCGCAAGGCAAGACCGATGAGGCGATGCAGTGGATCGACGCCGCGCGCAAGCTGCAGCCGCGGGACACCTACCTCGTCGATCAGAAGATCGAGCTGTTGCTGGCGCAGGAAAAATTCGCCGACGCGCGCACCGTGATGCGCGAGTTGCCTGCGGATCAGAGCTTCTTCTCGCTGGCTCGCGAATCGAACATCATCTATGCGGAGAGCGGCGGCGGGGCCGTGAAAGAATGGATGGCCGGGCACGACGTCACGAGCCGGGCGGGCACTGGCTTGGAGCTCATTGAACTCGCGCGCATGCAGCTCAACTCCGGGGACCCGGTGACGGCGCGCGCGACGCTGGCCCATGCCGAACGCGTGTTGCCGCGGTCGAGCGCGGACATGTTCGACGGTGGCCAGATCCGCCATGAATATTCGGTGGCGCTGCTGCTGGCCGCCATCGAACTCAAGAGCGGCGGCGACCAGGCGCGCGCCATGAAACTCCTGCACGATCTCGATCGCATGCTGGATCGATATGAAGAAAATGGCGGCAAACACTTCGGGGTGTACCGCCTGCGTGCCGAGTCACTCGCCATGCAAGGCAAGACGGCCGAGGCGCAGGCGGCATTGAACACCGCCTGGAAAAAAGGCTGGCGCACCCTATGGCGCGCGCGCCGCGAATCTTATTTCGCGGGAATTGAGATGCCGAAGTAGCTAATTGGGCTTCGGCGGCGGACGCGGGCCTGGCGGCATCGTTCACTCCACTGAGATTTCAAACGCTGGGGCGGTTTTACGCCGAATGAGCGCTTTCGTAAACGGTGCCGGGCCGGGAAACCGGGAAAACTCAGCGCTTCAGCGCATGCGCTTTCATTGCGTGCCTCAAACTCGATTCATCGCGATTGAATCTGCGGGCCACCGCGGCGATCGATGCAATGCGCTCAGCTACCGCCTGTTGCACAACCCAGGCCCGCGCGGCAACGAGGTTGGATTTCCGGCTGATGGAAGCCATTTCCGCGCCAGTGCAGCTGAAATGCACGCATGCCTCGCCAACCAAGGTTTCCAGTGACTTCTTCGACCTGGGCTTCCACTGCGCCCCCAACAGGCCTTGCACAAACTCATCGCTGCCGAGGACTCGCCGATCACCCGGATTGCTTTCATCGAGTGGCGATACTTCGGGCACACCCATTGGTGCTTGCGCCACAAACTTTCGATAGTCGTGGATCGCTCGCATTCGATCCGTACTGAACAATGACAGCGCGAAGTCAGTTGTTACCCATGGCTCAACCCGCGTTGCTGAATACGCATGATGGCTCGACCATGGATAGGCGTCGGGTGATGCAGCGAGGCCGGCTGCCACAGGATTGAGGTGGATGTAACGCAACACAGCGAGGAAATACTGTTCAACATCCACCAGGACCGAGTAGTAGCGCCTCTCGAAGAAATGTCCCGTGGTTTGCAAACGAGTTTGCGTGGCGCGCGCGTAGCGGCTCGCGATGCTCAACATTATCTTGCCCAGCGGCACATCGCCGATCTGGACGAGCACGTGAATGTGATTGCTCATGTAGCAATACGCATGCAACCGGGCGCCGAATCGATCCATGGTTTCGGCGACGAGTGCATTCATTCGATGTGGATCTTCCGCCTCGAGGAAGATGTCCTGCTGGTGGTTGCCACGAAGAGTGACGTGGTACATCGCACCGGGTGCATGGAGCCTCAGTGGCCTTCCCATGCGTAAAACTTATGCTGGCAGGCGCGCAGCGGGCAGACCGAAAAACTGCCTATTTGCCATCACTATTCGAGTTTTCCCGGTTTCCCGGCCCGGCACCTCGAGTCAGACGTCCGAGCAAGAGCCCCAGCCCGAGTCCGATCACGAAATAGAGCGTGAGCGCGCTGTAATACAGCGTGCCAGGGTGCGTGATCGGCCAGTCGGGCGGCAACAAGTGCTTGCGTACCAGGTTCCACAGTACGACACCGAGCGCCATGGCCATGGCCGAGTAGACAGGCCAGCGGAAATACGCGCGCCGGTCGGCGCGCATGAGCAGCAGGCCGATCAGCATCGCCACCGCGGTGAGTCCATAGGCAATGGCCAGTTCGCGCACCTGCGCGGAGAAATTCATCGTGCCACCTCTCCGGCGATCATGAATGACTGGCCGCAACCCTGGTCGCGCCGCTTCACGATGGCGCACGCGAGCGAGGTGCCGGGGGCGCCACCTGGGCCGTCGTTGTCGACGCACTGGCGTACTTCGATGAGATAGGGTCGCCGGTTCCCGGCATCGCGCAACGTCCGGCAATGGAACGTGAGCGTTCGCCCGAGCCCCGGGCTGTACATGTCGGCGATTCCGCGCAGCTCGCCCGCGGTGGTCTCGCCGCCCGCGTGGGTAGTTAGTGTCGCGCCGAGTGCGCCGTCCACGCGGCGTGCCAGCTCGAGTGCGTGCCGATAGTAGTCGTCGTCATCGAGACCGCTGCAGCCACCATGCGTTCGCCACTCGTGATGATGCAGTCCATCGGCCATGCCGGGCATCATGTCGGCAAGCTCGAGCGACAGCGCCGGGTCGAGATCGAGAGCCGGCGCGGGACAATCGTGCGGATACGTGCGCGGCTCCATGCGCTCGGGCCACAGACCGTGAATCACCAGCGGTCGTGAGTTGCCGCTCGCACATTCGCGGCGACGGGCATTGTCGGCGCAGAACGCCGGATGCACGGTCATTGCCATTAGATAAAAGTCGAAGGCGGCACTGGCCGGCGTGGTCTTGTCCTGCTTGTCCGCTCGGGACTTTTCCGTGGCCGGCGGCGTATGAGCCGCTTCGCGCCGTGAAAACGTCGCCACCAGCGCGCCGATCAATATGATCGCCATCGCAATCCCGCGTTTGCGCTTCGAATCCGGACTCATGGACGCGAGAATACATGCGTCCACTCCATATATAGTTCGCAGTGTGTAAGCCCTTTCAAAATCAGTACCGGGATCCAATGAAACCTTCCGTTCTAATTTCCCGTCTCGCGGTGATGTTCGTTGCCGGAATTTCGGCGGTGTCTTCGCAAACGCTGGAGTTGCACCAGGCCGACCGGCAGCCATTGCCCGTCATCGATCCGGCGTCGGACGACGCCACGCTCGCCATCCAGCGCTTTTCGTTGCCGAAGGGCATGCAGGCGAAGTTGTGGGCCGCCGAGCCCATGCTGGCGAATCCGGTGGCCTTCGATTTCGACGAGAAAGGCCGGCTGTTCGTCTCCGAGACCTACCGCTATCGCAGCAGCGTGCTCGACATCCGCGACTACATGGGCATGCTCGAACTGGACCTCGCGTCGCGCACCATCGAAGACCGCACCGCCCTGCATCGCAAGGTGTTCGGCGCCCAGGCGAAGGATTTCGCCATCGAGGGTGAAGTGGTGCGCCTGGTCGAAGACACCAACGGCGACGGGGTGGCCGACAAGAGCCGCGCATATGCCGACGGCTTCAACACCGAACTCGACGGCATCGCCTCGGGCGTGCTCGCGCGCCATGGCAAGGTGTGGTTCACGAACATCCCGAGCCTGTGGTTGTTAGAGGAAGGCACCGACGGCAAGCTGAAGAAGGACGAGCTGCTGCGCGGTTTCGGCGTGCGCTACAACTACACCGGCCACGATTTTCACGGCCTGGCGATGGGCCACGACGGCAAGATCTATTACTCCATCGGCGACCGCGGCACACACGTGAAAGGCAAGGAAGGCCAGGTGGTCGGCTATCCGGATGAAGGCGCGGTGTTCCGTTCCAATCCCGATGGCACCGAGTTCGAGATGGTCGCGCGCGGCCTGCGCAATCCGCAGGAGCTGGTGTTCGACGAACACGGCAATCTCTTCACCGGCGACAACGACAGCGACCAGGGAGACATGGAACGCCTGGTATATCTCGTCGAAGGCGGCGACAGCGGCTGGCGCATCGGTTATCAGCACGCGCCGCTCGGCAAGGGCGGGCCCTGGATGCGCGAAGGCCTGTGGAAGCCGGAGTTCGCGGGGCGGCCTGCCTATCTACTGCCGCCCGTCTGCAACATCGAGGACGGCCCGTCCGGCCTCACCTATTACCCGGGCACCGGTCTCGACCCCAGGTACGCCGGACATTTCTTCATCACGCACTTCAAGGGCAGCATCGCGCGCAGCGGCGTGCAGACCTACACGCTGAAGCAGAACGGCGCCACGTTCACACCCACCAGCAGCCAGCAATTCATGGGCGGTGTGCTCCCGACGGACGTCACGTTCGCCCCGGACGGCAAGCTGTACATCCTCGACTGGGTGGACGGCTGGCCCAAGTCGAACAAGGGCCGCGTCTATGGAATCGCGCCGGCGAACCCGGAGCCGGCGCAGGCGAAGGTCAGTGCCGAGCTCACGAAGCTGCTGAAAGATGGATTCACGCAGCGTAACGACCAGGAGCTGGCGGCGTTGTTGTC
>DASQJS010000015.1:0-9777 GCA_035630995.1 Steroidobacteraceae bacterium
GGCGCTTGTCTATGGCCTCGCGCGCTCGAAAAATTCGTGAACGAACCGTGCCCACGGGACATTCCATGGCGGCGGCGATTTCCTCGTAGCTCAATCCATCCAGCTCGCGCAGCACGATGGCCGTCTTGAGTTCTTCAGGCAATCCTTCGATCGCGGAGTTCACGATCTGGCGAATTTCTTCGGTGAGCGCCATGCCTTCCGGGGTGTCGGGGTCCTGAAGCTTGGTTTGCACGCTGTGCGATTCCTCAGGGTCGGTCAGGTCGAGATCGTAGGCGATGGGGCTGCGGTCCCGCGACGCGAGACTGTTCTTGGCGGTATTGATAGCGATGCGATACATCCAGGTGTAGAAGGCGCTGTCGCCACGAAACTGAGGTAAGGCCCGATACGCTTTGATGAAAGCTTCCTGCGCAATGTCTTCCGCTTCGGCCGGATTGCGAACGTATCGCAACACCAGCTTCACCACTTTGTGCTGGTACTTGCGCACCAGCAGATCGAACGCGGTTTTGTCACCGCGCTGAACGCGTTTGACGAGAACCAGGTCACTTTCTTCAACCGTCACAGGAGCACCCCGGCTCCTTTCGAGCTGAATAGACCCTGAACGCCCACGAAAGTTTCCTTTTGGGGCGCAGCTAATCGAATGATTTTTAATGGCGCGTGACGCACTTCAAACCTTGGGCCGGATGGTAACAGCGGGGCGCCGGGAGCGCCCGGAACCCCTGCGCAGGTGCCCGTTGAGACACCGGCTGAGGCGGCGGAAGGCAAGCGGCGCACCGGCCGCCTCCTCCACCAGCACGGATCGCGTTCCCACTGGCGTTGCGAACCGCAATACCCAGAATCGCAGGCCCAACCGGAACGATCCGTTTGCGAGGGTGGCGGGGTGTGGCGCGAGTGTTGCTCCAAGGCAAACGGTCAGTTCGCCCGCTTCGTTCCATTCGATCGCCCGAACTGCGCGCGGCCCGATCAGAAGTGCGAATGCGCGCAGCCCGCAAACGCCCGCCGTGGCGACGGCGATGCAAATGGTGAAACGCGCAGGCCACGGCAGTACCACGGCGAACCACGTGACCATGCAGGCCAGCACCAGCCACGTGATCCAGGCGCTCACCGCGAACAGGGATGGAATCAATTCAATTCGATAGCAGGAGGTGCCGGCACAATTCTGCCTGGCGGGGATCGGATGGGACATCTCCCGCAAGCAGATAACGCGCGATGTCCGGGTCGGGCAATTCGAGAAAGTCCGCGAAGGCAGCGCGTTCGTCGCTTGCGGCCTGACCGTAGCGTTCTCGCAGATAGCGAACGAGCAGGAAATCGAGTTCCTTCATGCCGCGGCGGCACTGCCATTGAAGCTTGCCGAGCTCGGTGTCCACGGGCCGCGCGTCCAAATCAGTGCTGGCGCTCGAGCATCATTTTTTTGATTTCGGCGATGGCTTTTGCCGGATTGAGATCCTTCGGGCAGGCCTCGGTGCAATTCATGATGGTGTGGCAGCGATAGAGCCGGAATGGATCTTCCAGTTCATCGAGGCGCTCGCCGGTCGCCTCGTCGCGTGAATCGATGATCCAGCGATAGGCCGCGAGCAGCGCCGCAGGGCCGAGGTAGCGGTCGCTGTTCCACCAGTAGCTGGGACAGGATGTGGAGCAGCACGCGCACAGGATGCAGGCCGAGGGGCGATCGATCTTTTCCTGATCTTCCTTCGACTGGGGACGCTCGCGATCTGGCGGCGCCGGCGTGCGGGTCTGCAGCCAAGGCTTCACGGCAGCGTATTGCGCATAGAAATTGGTGAGATCGGGCACCAGGTCTTTCACCACCGGCATGTGCGGCAGTGGATAGATCTTCACGTCGCCTTTCACCTCGTCACACGCCTTGGTGCAGGCGAGTGTGTTGAGTCCGCCGATGTTCATCGCGCAACTGCCGCAGATTCCCTCGCGGCACGAGCGGCGAAACGTCAGCGTGGAATCGACCTCGTTCTTGATCTTGATCAGCGCGTCGAGAACCATCGGGCCACAGGCGTCCATGTCCACTTCATAAGTGTCCATGCGCGGGTTCAGGCCGGAATCCGGATCGAACCGGTAGATGACGAACTTGCGGACGCGCTTCGCACCGGCCGCCGCCGGATATTTCTTTCCGGCCGCCTTGTCGATCTTCGAGTTCGCGGGAAGCGTGAATTCAACCATCCCAAAAGATCCTTTAGTACGTTCTTGCCTTGGGCGGAATCGGCTCGACATCGGCAGTGAGCGTGTTCATGTGCACCGGACGGTAGTCGATGCGCGTCTTGCCCGCGTCGTCGACCCAGCAGAGCGTGTGTTTCTGCCAGTTCACGTCATCGCGGCTCTCGAAATCCTCGCGCGCATGCGCGCCGCGGCTTTCCTTGCGGTTCTCGGCGCTGACGATGGTCGCCATGGCCTGCCCCAACAGGTTGTCGAGCTCGATGGTTTCGACGAGATCGGTGTTCCAGATCAGCCCGCGGTCGGTCAACTTGACGTCGGCGAAGGAAGCATGCGTCTTCGACAGCGCCGCGACACCTTCCCTGAGCGTGTCACCGGTGCGGAACACGGCGGCGTCGCGCTGCATGATCTTCTGCATCTCGAGCCGGATCTCGGCGGTGCTGCGCGAACCTTTCGCATTGCGCAGTTTATCGAGCCGGGCAACGGCGAAATCCCCGGCATCCTTCGCGAGCGGCGAATGCGGCTGACCGGGCTTCACGATGGTTGCCGCGTGGCGCCCGGCCTCGCGGCCGAACACGACGAGATCGAGCAGCGAGTTGCTGCCGAGCCGGTTCGCGCCGTGAACGGACACACAGGCGGCTTCGCCCACGGCCATGAGTCCCGGAACCACGGTGTCGGGATTGCCGGACTTCGACGTGACCACTTCACCATGCACGTTGCAGGGAATTCCGCCCATGTTGTAGTGCACCGTGGGCAACACGGGGATCGGATCCTTGTTCACGTCGACGCCCGCGAAAATGCGCGCGGTCTCGGCGATGCCCGGCAGGCGCGCGTGGATCACCTCGGGCCCGAGGTGTTCGAGGTGCAGGTGAATGTGATCCTTGTCCTTGCCCACGCCGCGGCCGCCGCGAATTTCGATGGTCATCGAGCGCGACACCACGTCGCGCGAAGCGAGGTCTTTCGCATTGGGCGCGTAACGCTCCATGAAGCGTTCGCCGTCGGCGTTGGTGAGATATCCGCCCTCGCCGCGCGAACCTTCGGTGATCAGACATCCCGAACCGTAGATGCCGGTGGGATGAAATTGAACGAACTCCATGTCCTGCATCGGCAGACCGGCGCGCAACGCCATGCCGCCGCCGTCACCCGTGCACGTGTGCGCCGAGGTGCACGAGAAATAGGCGCGGCCGTAGCCGCCCGTGGCGAGGATCACGGTGTGCGCGCGATAACGATGTAACCTGCCCGTGGCCAGGTCGAGCGCCACGACACCGCGGCAGGCACCGTCCTGCATGATGAGATCGAGCGCGAAATATTCGACGAAGAATTCGGCGCGATGCTTGATCGACTGCTGGTACAGCGTGTGCAGCATGGCGTGACCGGTGCGATCGGCCGCCGCGCAGGTGCGATGCGCCGTGCCTTTGCCGTAGTGCGTGGTCATGCCGCCGAAGGGCCGCTGGTAGATGCGGCCATCGTTGGTGCGCGAGAACGGCACGCCGTAGTGCTCGAGCTCGATGACCGCGGCCGGCGCTTCCTTGCACATGAACTCGATGGCGTCCTGGTCGCCGAGCCAGTCCGAACCCTTGATGGTGTCGTAGAAATGGAAACGCCAGTCGTCCTCGCCCATGTTGCCGAGCGCTGCCGAGATGCCACCCTGCGCCGCCACCGTGTGGCTGCGAGTCGGGAACACCTTGGTGATGCAGGCGGTAGTCAGGCCGGCTTCCGCCAGGCCCAGCGTGGCGCGCAGTCCCGCTCCGCCGGCGCCGACCACGACGACGTCGTAGGAATGATCGATGAATTCGTAGTCTTTCATGAAAGCGTCAGGCGAAGGATCGCGAAGATGCCGGCGACCGCAGCGGCGAAGTGGACGAACGTGGAGAGCAGCAGCAGCGTCGTTTTGGCGCCCTTGCCATGGACGTAGTCTTCGATGACCACCTGGACACCGAGCTTGGAATGCCAGGCGAGCGTGAACACCAGCAGCGAGCACAAGACGGCGACCCAGGGCTGGCCCAGCCAGTCGCGCATCGCGTCGTAGGACTGTAGCGGCGACCGCAGCAGCGAGATGACGAACCAGGCGGTAAGCGGCAGCAGCGCCACGGCCGTGACCCGCTGCATCCACCAATGTCCCACACCCTCGCCGGCCGAACCTCGCCCGAGTACTTTCGACAAGGGAGTGCGGAGGCTCATTGCATCACCGGGGCGAATTCCATGGCGTTGCAGCCGCACCAGATGACCAATGCCGTGAGCAACAGCGCCGCGACGATGACCACCGCGCCGCTGCGGCGCGCCTGCGCGCGCTCTAGGCCGCGGCCGGTATCCCAAATGAGGTGTCGAATGCCGTTGCAGAAGTGAAAGACGAATGAAAAGGTGAAGCCCGCCAGCAGTAGTTTGGCGAACGGCGAACTCAGGGCGTTCATAACACTCGCGTAGGTGTACGGGCCCGATGCCAGAGCCATGAGCCACCAGACGAAGAACAGGAAACCCACCGCCGCTGCGCAACCGGTTATTCGGTGCAGGATCGACAGCGACATGGTGTACGCGAACTTGTACACGCCGAGATGAGGGGAAAGCGGTCGCTGGTCCATCTTTAAACCTTAGAAATCGACGCAGCGGCCATTCTTTTCCCAGTCGCCGAAGCGAGTGGGTTCAGGACCCTGCGGGCCGCCGATTTCAGCGGGCACTGCTTTCCCGGTGGACTCGACGGCGCCTGCGCCTGGCACGGCAGCCGTTTTGGCGGCATTGGCGCTCGAGGAATCTAGCTCGGAAGGGGCATTCGGCACGGGCCCGAATTCTGCCAGAATCAGCCGCGTCCGACCATATGAAACCCCTGCAAAAACAAAGATGAGCACTTCTCTCGGCGTCAATCTGTCCAGCCCACCCGGAGGATTGGGCGTGCTGGCGTTTCGCGGACCCGATGCCACACGCTTTCTTCAGGGTCAGCTTTCGGCCGAGGTGGAAAAGCTCGGCGTCGGTGCAACCACACTCGCCGGCCTGCACAGCCCGCAGGGTCGCACCGTGGCGATACTCGCGTTGTTGCGATCGGCTGCAGAAGAAGTGTTGGCGGTGTTTCCGCAAGAGTTGGCGGGCGTGGTGGAACAGCGGCTGCGGAAATTCATCTTGCGCGCCAAGGTTCAAATTGAAGACCTGTCGGAGAACTATCGGGTCATCGGCATCCCGGCCGGCGCGGATTCCGCACCGGAATGGGCGCAGTTGTCCTGGGGCGATCGACGCGTGCTGCTCGTGCCCACGGCACGAGCGGGCGAATTCTCGAGTGAAGCGGGTGAACGCTCGAGCTGGGAGCTTGCCGACATCTCGGCTGGCCTGCCGCAGGTCTACACGGCGACCAGCGAAGCCTTCGTGGCGCAGATGCTGAACCTCGACTTGTTAGGGGCCATCGCCTTCGACAAGGGGTGTTACACGGGCCAGGAAGTCATTGCGCGCGCCCATTATCGCGGCCGCGTGAAACGGCGCCTGCAGCGCTGGCACGCGGCGGCCGGCACGCCGCCTCTCGCGGGAGACAGCGCCCGAACGGGCGATGGACGCGCACTTACGGTTGTGCGTGCAGCGAAAAGCCAGGATGGCGGATGGGATCTGCTGGCGATTGGCACCTTCGCGGCGGGCGTAGCGCCTGAATCGACCGCACCCACGCAGCCCGATGCGTTAACTGTGGTTGGCCCGCTGCCGCTGCCGTATCCACTGCCGGATTAGGCCGCCCTGACTAACGCCGCGCGAACGATACGACCACCTGTGCGTATTCGGCGGCGCGCGCCGGCGTCAACACCGGGTGGTTGCCGGCGAACTTGTGGCCGCGCGAGTTGCGCGCCCGCTCGAGCGCGCGGTTGTAGGCGGGTGCGAGCGTGTCCGCGTCCGATGTCATGACCAGCACGCGCTGCGACACTTCTCCGAGGCGCGCCAGCACGTCGTGAGTGCTCTTGCCGCCCCTGGCATCGGCCTCGACGCCGGCTGCGATGCTCTCGAATCCGAGTTCGAGGTAGTCGCGCATGAGTTCGTAGACCTGCGGCAGAGACTCCGCCGTCAACTCGAATGACGGGTCCCAGTCCTTCAGTGTGCGCACGCTGACGTCGAACGCGAAGCTGCGATGCGCGCCGTCGTCCGAGAGCCTGGGCGAGAGGCCCGTGGTGGGCCCGGTCATCTTGCGAAGTTCTTCGGGGGCGAGCCCCGGGACGCCATCGAGCACGGCGCCGGTGACCTGCGCGGGTGAGGCTAACAACATCTCCACGGCGACCGAGGCGGAGAACCGGCCACCGACTACGGTGTACGGCACGGTATGCAGCGAGCCGCAGGCCTCGAGCACGTCCGTCGCGTATTGCTGCACAGTCCAGTTCCGGCAATTCTTGTGCGACCGGCCTGAGCCCGCGAGATCGAAAGCGATGGCGCGAAACCCGGAACGCGCGAGGTGCGGCATGACGTGTTCGAACATGCGGCCGCTGGCTGGAAGCCAGGGCAGCAGCACTACGTCGGGGCCTGCGCCGCAGGCGCGGAAGTGCAATTGACCCGACAACGTATCCGCGAAGCCATAACGCATCGGCATCACGGCGCGATCGTGCGCAACTCCTGATCTCTCTCTCATCCAGTCCTTCCCTTGATGTCGTCCGCAGGCCCGTGAATCGGGGGCGCCCAGTGTAACCGCGTTATGGAAAGTATCTAAAGATCGATTGCCTGAACCGACCTTTCGGCGATCGATGATCCCAAAAATCGCGCGCCGACGCGGGCGAAACGCTCGGGGCTGTCGGTGGCCAGCAGGTGAACGGCGCCGGTGCGCGCGGCCGGCGCCGCAAGCTTTCGCACCGCGAGTTCGAGCGCCGTGGCCCTTGCGGTGGTCGCCGCCGAATCCACGACGCGGCGCGTCGGACCCAATTGCCGGGAGATCGCGCCCGCGAGCAGCGGAAAATGTGTACAGCCGAGCACGACGGTGTCGACCCGCGCATCGAGATGGGCAAGGTAGCGCTCGGTCACGGCATCGACGGCTTCGCCTTCGCTCCAACCCTCTTCGGCCAGCGCCACGAACACTTGCGCGGAAACCTGGGTGACATGCGCCCCGGGACGCAAGGCGAGGATCGCGCGCTCATACGCGCCGCCGCGGACTGTGCCTTCGGTTGCGAGCACGGCGATGCGCCCGCTGACGGAAGCTTCACAGGCCGCCTGCGCACCGGGCTCGATCACGCCGATCACGGGCAGCGACGGGAAACGCTCGCGCAGGCTGGGCAATGCCGTGGCGGATGCCGTGTTGCAGGCCACGACCAGCGCCTTGATGCCGCGGCTTTCCAGCGCCTCGGCAGCCCGTACCGAATAACGCGCCACGGTTTCCGGACTCTTGGTGCCGTAGGGAAGGCGCGCGGTATCGCCGAGATAGAGAAAGTCCTCGTTCGGAAGCTCGCCGATCAGCGCCCGCAGCACCGTGAGTCCGCCGACTCCGGAGTCGAACACTCCAATGGGCGCATTCATTGCTGCTGAAGATTCTCGGGACGCATGTGCGGGAACAGCAGCACATCGCGGATGGACGGCGCATCGGTGAAGAACATGACCAGCCGGTCGATGCCCACACCCAGACCCGCGGTCGGCGGCATGCCGTATTCCAGCGCGCGCACGTAGTCGGCGTCGTAATACATGGCCTCGTCGTCACCCGCATCCTTGCGCTCGACCTGTGCGCGGAAACGCGCCGCCTGATCCTCGGCGTCGTTGAGCTCGGAGAATCCATTGGCGAGCTCGCGGCCGGCAACGAAAAACTCGAAGCGATCGGTGAGGAACGGGTCCGCATCGTTGGCGCGCGACAGCGGGCTGACCTCGGTGGGATAGGCGTACACGAACGTGGGGTCCATGAACGTGTGTTCGGCGAATTTTTCGAAGAGCTCGATCTGAAGTTTGCCCGCGCCGTCGCCCGGCCTGAACTTGATGCCGCTTGCAGCGCACAACTCGCGTAGATAGGCAACGTCGCGCGCGCGGGACACATCGAAGCCTGGCGTGTGGGCGGCCACGGCCTCGAGCACGGTGAGGCGCGTGAACGGCTTGTCGAGGTCGTACGCCCTGCCCTGGTATTCAAATTGACGCTTGCCGAATACGACGTCCGCTACGCCCTGCATCGCCCGTTCCACCATGACGATGAGATCTTTGTAGTCGGCATACGCGACGTACAGTTCGAGCATCGTGAACTCGGGGTTGTGCCGCGTGGACACGCCCTCGTTGCGGAAATTGCGATTTATCTCGTACACCCGCTCGAAGCCGCCGACCGTGAGACGCTTGAGGAAGAGCTCCGGCGCGATGCGCAGGTACATGTCCATGTCGAGCGCGTTGTGATGTGTGCGAAACGGGCGCGCGGCAGCGCCACCCGGAATCGACTGCAACATCGGCGTCTCGACTTCGAGGAAATCCATGGAATCGAGGAAATCGCGCAGGTACTTCAGGATCCGCGTGCGGGTGATGAATACGTTGCGGCTCTGCTCGTTGACGATGAGATCGACGTAACGCTGGCGATAACGCGTGTCGACGTCGGCCATGCCGTGCCACTTGTCGGGCAGCGGCCGCAACGACTTGGTCAGCATGCGCAGTTGTTCAACCCTTACCGACAGCTCGCCGGTCTTCGTCTTGAACAGCGTTCCGGTGGCGGCGAGGATGTCGCCGACGTCGTACTTCTTGAATGCTTCGTACGATTCGCCGAGTGCATCGCGCTGCAGGAAGATCTGGATCTGGCCGGTGCGGTCCTGGAGCTTGGCGAAACTCGCCTTGCCCATGATGCGCTGGAACATCATGCGGCCCGCGACGTGCAGCCGGATCGGCGGATTCGAGTCGAACCACTCCGCCGGCTTTTCGCCGTACTCGGATGCCAGGTGTGTCGCGAGTACGTCGCGGCGATAGTCGTTCGGGAAAGCGGGCGCGCCGGCAGCCTTCGCTTGTTCGCGCAACGCCGTGAGCTTTGCACGCCGCTCGGCGACTATCTGGCCTTCCTGGGGTTTACTTGGATCGTCGCTCACAGGCCCGCCTTCAGTGAAGCTTCCATGAAAGGATCGAGATTGCCGTCGAGCACCTTGTTGGTGTCGCCGATCTCGACGCCGGTGCGCAGATCCTTGATGCGCGACTGGTCGAGTACGTACGAACGGATCTGGTTGCCCCAGCTCACGTCGCTCTTGGAGTCTTCCAGAACTTTCGCCGCTGCATTGCGTTTATTGAATTCCAGCTCGTAGAGCTTCGCCTTCAGCATCTTCATGGCCGTGGCGCGGTTCTTGTGCTGGCTGCGTTCGTTCTGGCAGGCGACGACCAGCCCCGTGGGCTCGTGCGTGAGGCGCACCGCCGATTCGGTCTTGTTGACGTGCTGGCCGCCGGCGCCGCTCGAACGATAGACGTCCATCTTGATGTCGGCCGGGTTCAGGTCGACCTTGATGTCGTCGTCGACCTCGGGCGATATGAACACCGAGGCGAACGAGGTGTGGCGGCGATTGCCGGAATCGAAAGGCGACTTGCGCACCAGCCGGTGCACGCCCGTCTCGGTACGCAGCCAGCCGTACGCATAGTCACCCTTGATCTCGATGGTGGCGCTCTTCATGCCCGCGACTTCACCGGCCTGTGAGTCGATGACTTCGGCATCGAAGCCGCGCGACGCCGCCCACT
>DASQJS010000016.1:0-4916 GCA_035630995.1 Steroidobacteraceae bacterium
TTGCGCGCTCGGTGAAGTTGAACGTCGCATCCGACAGCGTGTCGACGCTCAGGAAATACGGTGAGATGGTCGAGAACACGATGAATTCGAGCACCAGTACCAGAACCAGCATCGATTCCCATCGAAGGAGGTTCGTCCTCATTTACGCAGCCTCGAGGATGGTGCGCTTGTACTCGCGCTGCCGGGCGCTCAACAGCACGGCAACCAGGATGACCACACCATTGATGAACATCTGCCAGAAGGCCGAGATGCCCACCAGCGGCAGGCTGCTGCGAATGATGCCGATGAACAGGCACCCCAGCACCACGCCCACCGCCGAGCCGACGCCACCGGCAATCGCCACACCGCCGATGAGGCACGCAGCGATGACCGAGAGCTCGAAACCGAGGGCGATGTCGGTGTACGCCACCGCGAAGCGCGCCACCCACAGATAACCGCAGACGCCGGCGATGGCGCCGCAGATCGTGTATGCGATGAACTGCATGCGTCCCGCATCGATGCCGGAGTAGTTTGCCGCCTCGGGATTGCCGCCGGCCGCGTACAGGTCGCGCGCGACACGTGAGCGGCGCAGTGCGATCACGAAGGCCACGGCGATGACGACCGCCAGCCACGAGAGCAGCGTGAGCCCCAGGAATTCGATGCGCGGAAAAGCCAGGAAACCGCGCGACATTTCGTTCTCGTTGACCCAGGCGCCCTTGGACAGGAGATAGATCGCACCACGGTAGATGGACATGGTGCCCAGCGTCACCACGATGGGCGGCAGCCGCAGTTTCCAGACCAGCAGGCCATTGAAGGCGCCTAACAAGGCACCGGAAACCAGCGTAAGCGCGAGCACGGGAGCGATGCCGGCTCCCGGCCATGCACGGTCGAAAACCGCGGCCAGCATGCCGCACAGGGCGAGGTTCGCCGCGATCGACAAGTCGATGCCGCGAACGAGGATGACCAGCATCTGGCCCAGCGCCAGCATTATCAGGATTGCGGTGTCATCGAGCAGTCCGGCCAGATTGCGCGGCGCCGCGAAGCCCGGGAACGCGATGGTCACCGCGATGAACAGCGCCAGCGTGAGCGCCGCAAACGCCAGATCGCGGCGATGCGAACTCATGCGTCACTCGCGGCGCGCAGCAGGATTTCACTGGTCGCCTGCCCGCGCGCGAATTCGCCGCGCAGGCGGCCTCGCCGCATCACCAGCACGCGATCCGACATGCCGAGGATTTCCGGCAGATCGGAGGAAATCATCAGCACACCGCCGCCATCGCGCGCGAACTCGCTGGTCACGGCATGCACCGCCGCCTTCGCTCCCACGTCGATGCCCTTGGTGGGCTCATCGAGAATCAGAACGCCGGGACGGCGCGCGAGCCACTTGGCGATCACCACTTTCTGCTGGTTGCCGCCCGAGAGGTTGTGCACGGGCTGCTCCGGACCTTGCGCCCTGATCGCGAGCTTCTCTATCCAGTGTCGCGCGAGTTGGGCTTCATCCTGCGAACGGCACCAGCCGCGCGGTGCCAGCGTCGCAAGATTCGGCAGGGCGATATTCGCCGCGACCGAGAAAGGCAGGATGCTTCCCTGTCTCTGGCGATCTTCAGGGACGAGCGCGATGTCCGCGCCCGAAGTGATGCTGCCCGAATCGGGCGCGTTGATGCCGAACAATACCTGCGCCAGTTCGGTTCTGCCGGCGCCGACGAGACCGTAGATGCCGAGAATCTCGCCCCTGCGCAATGCGAACGAGATGTCTTCGAACTCACCGGCGCGGCTCAAGCCGTCGACGCGCAGCAGTTCGGCACCGGGCGTGGTTTCTATTTTTGGAAACAGCTGATCGACCGGCCGGCCGACCATGAGCCGGATGAGCTCATCGCCGGTCACTTCACCGACGTTGCCGGCACTCACCGAAACACCGTCGCGGAACACGGCGTAGCGATCCGCGAGCGCGAAGATCTCCTCGAACTTGTGGCTGATGAACAGCAGCGCGCAACCTGCGTCGCGCAGCTTGTGCACGATGCGGAACAGCTCGACGCACTCGCGCTGCGACAGCGATGCCGTGGGCTCATCGAAAATGAGGACGCGGGATTCGTGGGCCAGCGCGCGCGCAATCTGCATCACGTGCTTCTGCGCGATGCTCAGCCGGCCTGCCGGCAGGTCGGCATCGAAGTCCGCGTCGAGATCGCGCAGCACGGCCGTTGCCTGCGCGCGCATCGATGCCCAGTTCACGAGCCCGCGGCGGGCCGGCTGGCAATTCACGAACAGGTTTTCCGCCACGGACAGATTGTCGAAGGCCAGGCACTCCTGGTGAACCACGCCGATGCCCAAGGCGCGCGCAGCCTGCGGGTCCGCGATGCGCACGGCGGCGCCGTCGAAATGGATGACACCGCCGTCGGGTTGATAGACACCCGACAGTATTTTCACCAGCGTGGACTTTCCGGCGCCGTTCTCACCAATGAGAGCCGTAACCGCGCCGCGCGGGAGCTCGAGGCTCACGCGCTCGAGCGCGCGCACGCCGCCGAATGACTTGCGGATGTCGGTCAGCGTCAGTAAGGAAGAGCGCACGGAATCGGCGGGCCGTCAGAAGATCTTCGCGAAATCCGCGACGTTGTTGATGTCATAGATCAACGGTTTGCTCATCGCCCCGACACCGTCGGGCCCGAATGTGACCTCACCCATGCGTCCCATATAGACCGGCTTCGCGGGATCGTCGCCGCGGGCGAGCCGCACCGCGATCTGCGTGGTGGCATAACCAAGATCGATCGGATTCCAGATCGCGAATTTCGGCACGACGCCTTTCTGCACATAGCCGACGAGTTCGGATGGCAGGCCGAGGCCTGTGACCGGCACCTTGCCTCGGAGGCCCTGGTCTTCAACGGCGCGTGCCGACGCCACGATGCCTACCGAGCTGATGCTCACGAGCACCGACAGGTCCGGGTGCTGCTTGAGGACCGCGACCGCTTCCCGATACGACTTGTCGGACACGTCGTCTCCGTACACGACGCTCACGAGCTCGAGCCCGGGGTGTTGCGACAGTACTTTGCGCATCTCCGCGAGCCAGGAATTCTGATTGGTCGAAGTGGGCGTGGCCGACACCACGGCGAACTTGCCCTTGCCGCCAGGCGCCAATTCCGCGGCGAGCGCCACCACGGTCTCGCCGATGAGCTGATCCGAGGATGGCGCAAGATGCGCGATTCGCCCCGCGGCCGCGACTCCCGAATCGTATGAAACCACTTTGATGCCACGCTCCATCGCACGCTTGAGGGTGGGCACCAGCGCATCGGGATCGTTCGCCGACACCGCGATGGCGTCCACGCGTTGCGCGATCAGCGAATTGAGCACTTCGATCTGACCCTCCGCGGTCGGGGTCGTCGGTCCATTGAAAATGATTTCGGCGTCGAGCTCGCGCGCGGCTTCGTCGGCGCCCTTGTGAACGGCATCGAAGAAGCCATTGCCCAATGATTTCGCCACCACGCCGATGCGCGTGCGGGCCGGCTTTTCAGGCTCGACCTTCCTGTCGCCACAGCCGGACAGCGTGACGGCCAGAAGGCAGCACGCAAGCAGAGTTCTGCGTAACAAAGTATCCCCCGTGCCCGCGCTCAGGCGAGCTTTTTCAGATCGTCTTCTTCAGTGACTTTCGCGACGATGACCTTGATGCCGGCGCTGCGGAAATCCTCGAGCTCTTCGTCCTTCGCACCATCGTCGGTGACGATGGTGTTGATGCGATCGAGTCCGGCCACGATCATCGCCGACTTGCGGCGCAGCTTGGAGCTGTCCGCCATCACGATCACGTGCTCGCTGCGCTTCAGTAGTTTGGTCTGCGCCTGCACGATGAGCGGATCGGCTTCCATCATGCCGAAGCGATTCAGCCCGTAGCAGCCGACGAAAAGCTTGTTGCCCCAAAAACTCTCGATGGTGTCGTTCTCGAACGGGCTGAGCACGATGTTCTGTTCGCGGAAGATGGTGCCGCCCGGCAGCGTGATGCGGTTGCGGCTGGTCGCGAACAGTTTGACGGCGATCGGAAAGGAGTTGGTGAGGATGTCGAGATCCGAATTCTCGAGGAATTCCACCAGCGCAAAAGTGGTCGTGCCGCCGTTGATGATGATGCTTTCGCCGGGAACGATGAGCTCGGCCGCGGCACGCGCGATCGCCCGTTTCTGCGGCACGCTCACGTCCTGGCTCATGGCGAACGGCATGCCCACCAGATGCGGCTGATGCCGGGGGCGCACCGCCTCGGCGCCGCCGCGAATTCGCTTTACCTCGCCCTTCTCGGCAAGGGCGTTTATGTCGCGCCGAATGGTGGCTTCGGACGCCCCGAGAAGATCGAGCAGGTCTCCGACGCTCACGATGGAACGCTCATCGACGAGCTTCAAAATCAGGTTGTGGCGTTCTTTTTCCAGCATGGGGTCACCCTCGACCTAGGTCGTGATCGATTATGAACGTGATTGATTGTATATGACGGCTTCGTGTGTTAAACAGCCTCACCGTAAAACGAGGCCGAGCGTGCGTACTTTAGCGCCGTTCAGACCGGAGACATTGGATGACTGTGGTTCAGATGGCGCCCCAGGCGTCTCTCGAAATCGAAAATCGTTGGGATGACACCTATGCAGCCCGGCTCTCACCCGCCGAGCTGCTGCTTTACCGTTCCAATCTGCTGGGCAGCGACAAGCGCATCACCAATTTCGGCGGCGGAAACACCTCGGCGAAGCTCAAGGAAAAAGACCCCCTCACCGGCCAGGAGGTCGAGGTTCTTTGGGTCAAAGGGTCGGGCGGCGATCTCGGGACGATGAAGCTGGACGGCCTCTCCACGCTTTATATGGAGAAGTTTCTCGGGCTGGAGAAGTTTTACGGTTCGTCGAAAGCGGCCGGCAAGGATCCCGACGGCACGCTGGTTCCTTTGTACGCGCACAGCGCTTTCAACCTGAATCCGCGCGCGGCCA
>DASQJS010000017.1:0-3702 GCA_035630995.1 Steroidobacteraceae bacterium
CTTCACGTCATAGTCGAACATGTTCGCCGTGATGTTGGTGGGGAACTCGCGCACCGTCACGTTGAATTCCTTCACCGACTCGATGTAGCGGTTGCGCGCCACGGTGATGCGGTTCTCCGTGCCTTCGAGCTGAGCCTGCAGGTCGCGGAAGTTTGCGTCCGACTTGAGGTCCGGATACGCCTCGACCGTCGCCAGCAGCGTCTTGAGCGCCGTGGTGATCTGGGCCTGCGCCTCCTGGTACTTCGCGAAGGTCTCGGGATTGTTCAGCACCTCGGGCGTGATCTGGATGGAGCTCGCTCTCGCGCGCGCCTCCGTTACACCCACGAGAACGCGCTCTTCCTGCGCGGCAAAACCTTTCACCGCGGCCACGAGATTTGGAATGAGGTCCGCTCGCCGCTGGTACTGATTGACCACTTCCGACCACGCCGCCTTCACCCCTTCGTCCTGGTTCTGCAGCTTGTTGTAACCGCAGCCGGCGAGATTCACGCTGGCGAGCACGACTATGAAACCCATGACCCACTTACGCATACGAATCTCCGTCCACGTCCGAAAACCAACTCACCAGATCTTTACACGCTCTGCGGGCGGTCGATACATGAGATCGCCCGGCTTCACGCCGAACGCATCATAAAACGCGTCGATGTTGCTGCTGGGCCCATTCGCACGAAACTCGCTCGGGCTGTGCGGATCGGTGACCAGGCGCTTGAGCAGTTCGGCGTCGCGATAATTGCGGCGCCAGACCTGCGCCCAGCCCAGGAAGAAGCGCTGGTCGCCGGTGAAGCCGTCGATCTCCGGCGCGGTCTTGCCATCGAGCGACAGCTTGTAGGCCTTGAACGCCACCGCCATGCCGGACAGATCCCCTATGTTCTCGCCGAGCGTGAGCTCGCCGTTCAGATGCTTGCCGTCGAGCACGGAATATCCGGCGAACTGACTCACCAGCGCGGCCGCGCGCTGCTTGAACTTCGCGCCGTCGTCGGCCGTCCACCAATCGCGAAGATTTCCATCGCCGTCGAATTGCCGGCCGGAATCGTCGAAACCGTGGCTGATCTCGTGACCGATGACCGAGCCGATACCGCCGTAGTTCACCGCCGGATCTGCCGCCATGTCGTAGAACGGCCAGCGCAGGATCGCGGCCGGAAAGGTGATCTCGTTGGTCGCGGAGCTGTAGTAAGCATTCACGGTCTGCGGCGTCATCAGCCACTCGCCCTTGTCGACCGGACCGCCGGTGCGCGCCACGTACCGGTTGTGCTGGAACTCCGAGGCACGCAACAGGTTGCCGACCAGGTCGTCGCTGCGCACCGTCAACGCGCTGTAGTCACGCCACTTGTCGGGGTAGCCGATCTTCACGGTGATCTTCGCCAGCTTCTTCTTCGCTTCGATGCGTGTCTCCGGGCCCATCCACTCCAGCCCGTCGATCGAGCTGTCGAACGCCTTGAGCAGGTTGCCGACGAGCTCGAGCATCTTCGCCTTCGCTTCGGCGCCGAAGTGCGATTCGACGAACAGCCGGCCGACGAGCTCACCCATGTTGTTGTCCATGGAGTCCACCGCACGGCGCCAGCGCGGCCGCTGTTCGGGCACGCCGTTCAGGACTTTCTGGTGGAAGCCGAATTCGAGATCGGCGAATTGCGCCGGCAGCGCCGGCGCGTAGTCATCGAGGAGCTGGAACTTGAAGTAGACGCGCCAGTCGGACACCGGCACGGTCTTCACGAGCTGGGCGATGCCGTTGATGAATGTGGGCTGGTTGACGTCGAGGCGCTGCACCGGCGCGCCCATGCCTTCGAAGAAGGCCAGCCAGTCGAAGCCCGGCGCCAGCTTCTGGTATTCGGGCAACGTCAGCGGGTTGTAGGTTTTCACCGGATCGCGGTTCTGAACCTTGGTCCACTGATAGTTGGCGAGACGGGTTTCGAGCGCCGCGATGCGCGCGGCGGCCGACTTCGCATTGCGCTCGCCGGCGCGCGCCAGCATCTGCTCGACGTACTCGGCGAACCTGGCGCGGAACACCGCATATTTTTCATCGGGAGAAAGGTAGTAGTCGCGGTCGGGCATCGTGAGGCCGTTCTGATACAAACTGCCCAGGTACACCGTTGAGTTCTTGTTGTCGGGTGACGAGAACCACGCGAACGGCTGTGCGAGCCCGATGCGCTGTGAATACCCGATGTAGCGCGCGACATCGCGCGGCGTGGCAATGGCGTCGATGCGCGCCAGTTCGTCCTTGAGCGGAGTGAGCCCCAGTGATTCCACTCGATTGTTGTCCATGTAGGCGAGATAGAAGTCGCCGACCTTCTGCGCATCGGAGCCGGTGGGGCGGTTTGCCTGCGTCGACGCGGCCACGATGAGCTGCCTCACCTCTTCCTGCGCCTGGTCGTCGAGGATGATGAACGAGCCGTAGTTTGAACGATCGGCCGGAATCGGCGTCTTCGCGAGCCACGTGCCGCCGGCGAACTTGTAGAGATCATCCTGCGGACGGACGCTGCGATCGAAGCCGGCCAGATCGAGGCCGGACTTGAGCGGTGGCGCGGGCGCAGGAACCGGCGCCGGGGGTGTGGCGGGCTTGGGCACGGAGGCGCACGCCGCGAGTGCGACGGCCGTGAACACGGCTGCCAAGGCCACGACGACGATGCGATTCAACATGGAGGTCCCCGGACAAATAGCTGCGATGGGACCGAGTATAAAAAAAGCCCCAAGCTTTAGGGGCTCGGGGCTTGAGAAGGCGGACTTTCGATGAAGGGAAAGAAGGTCCGCTAGGGGATCTCTACAAAATCAAAAAAACAGTTCAGTGAAGTCGTGCCACTTGCAAAATCTTGATGTCCTCGGCGTCGATCTCGAAGTTCGCTGCCAGCAAGCGGCGCAGTTCCTTCGAATCCCGGCGTTCACCCAGCGGGTGTGTCAGCTCGATTACGCCGCTCCACTCACTCGAGTGCGCTGGCTCAGCGCTCGTGACAAAGTGCGTGTAATAACGGGCTGCCATGGGTAGAAAGCGTAGATTGACGGCTCCAAAACGGCTGTGAGCCGCTGCACAGAACCCTTCGGCAGACTGCCGCCGTGACTGAGACCCCCATCACATATGTTTTATAAGTCGTGAGTCGCTACCGAGCTACAGAGAAACCCGGATCGCAATTCATCACCAGCGCAGGCGCAGCACGCCTCAAACAAGAGCTGGACGAGCTGTGGAGGGTCGAGCGCCCGAGGGTCACCCAGGCGGTCTCCGAAGCCGCCGCTCAGGGCGATCGCTCCGAGAACGCCGAATACACCTACGGCAAGAAACGCCTGCGTGAAATCGACCGGCGCGTGCGCTTCCTGCGCAAGCGCCTGGACGGCATGACCGTGGTCGACAAATCGCCGTCGGACCCGCGACGCGTGTTCTTCGGCGCATGGGTCACGCTCGAAGACGACGACGGCAAACAAACAAAGTACCGGATCGTGGGACCCGACGAATTCGACCAGGCGCCGGGCTACATCAGCATGGACGCGCCGCTGGCACGCGCGCTCATGCGCAAAGCACTGGACGACGAGGTGAAAGTGACGTTGCCGGGCGGCGAGCGCGCCTACGTGATCGTGGAAATTTCCTATCAATAAGTGAAGTCCGGGGGTTGCCCGCCGGCTGCAATGGTTGTAATTTCTGTAAAGACAGAAATTACAGGCGGCACGATATGCACCTCACCGAAACCATGCAGCGCTACATCGTCCACTGGGGCGAAATGG